>JAFWSY010000020.1 GCA_017519155.1 Eubacterium sp. | reverse complement strand
TTATTAATACCTGAGCGTTTAAAAATGTCTAGAGAGGCATTATCAATAACAAGAATGGAAGCTGCAAGAAGAATGAATATAGGTCAAGCAACATATGTCCGATATGAAAATGGAACGAGAAATCCGACATATGCCACTATTATTCTGATGTCACAGGTGTTAAATGTATCTCCAGAATATCTTGTTGGGAAATCAGATAAGCCACAACAGGTTAGCGTTACAATAAATCAGACGGAAGAACCTGATATATATGAAATCTTGAAGCTTTCAAAAAACATGAACCTGAGAAACAAAGAGTTATTATTAACATATGCTAGGGAATTAAGCAGAATAGGAAAAGAACAGAAGTGATATTAATATAAAGCTAACTGAAAGGTGGAATTTATGACCATAGAGGATTATATTACACTTCCGGAAGGAAGTAGAATTGGCTTATCGATGGCGTATTCTATGACATGACATGGCGCCTACAACTGTTATTCATCAAAGACTTCTTCTTATGATATACAGTGCAATGGAAAACTATAATGAAGAAAATGGTGGAATGTCATTCGTGACAGCTGGTCCTGTAGATGTTCAGCTCGACTGTGATGACAAGACCATGGTTCAGCCGGATGTTCTTGTTGTATGTGACCGTGACAAGATAATTAAAGCGAGAGTGGTGGGTGCACCTGATCTGATAGTAGAGGTTCTTTCTCCGAGTAACTGGTATATGGATATAATTCGAAAAAAGGATAAATACAAAAATGCAGGAGTTCGTGAATATTGGATAGTTCTTCCTGAACAAAAGAAGGTTCTTGTTTATTATTTTGAACGTTCCTCCGAATACATAGAGTATTCATTTGAAGACAAAATTCCGGTTGCCATATGGGATAACAAATGCGAAGTTGACTTCAATTTCATCTACAGCAAGGTTGAATTCCTCTATGACAGGTAAAAAACCATGGTATCCAATGGATACTTTTGCAGGAAAAGCCCGTTTTCGGGCTTTTTTCTGTTGCAAATAAAAAGAAACGGGTGGTAGAGTATACATGGAGAATAGTTTTTTTAGATTTCTTTTAGAAGGAGAGATGAGGCTTGAAGGAAATGATGAAAAATTCTACTATAATAAAAATGATAGTTATGGTGGGAGTGTTTTTTGCTGCGTTTACATTTGCAGGTACAAATGTATATGCTGCCGAGGAGTTTGAAAACGATGGATTTACATTTGTTTTTGATGAAGAAAATCCTAATTATGTATGGATTAAAAGTTGGACGAATAAAACAAATGAACCTGCTGATTTAAGTATACCGGTTATTGTTTCGGATCCGAGTGATGAATACTGGTATCATGATGTAATCGGAATATGCGATAATGCGTTCAAAAATCAGAATGTTCGTAATATAACGCTGGACGGATATATCCAGACTATTGGAGAAGGCGCCTTTTCGGGTAATCCGATAGAGTCTGTTACTATCCCTAGTTCATGTTCAAAAATAAAGAAAAATGCATTTGCTGATTGTAATAGTCTGCAGTTTGTATTTTTTGAAAATGATTCTGTGACAATTGAGAATGGAGCATTTGTAAGTGGTGTAAAGCTTATTGCTTCAGAAGGCTCTACTGCTCAAATATATGCTCAGAGTAATAACAATGCATTTGGAAATATCGATAAAGTAATTAAAAAAATCAGCGTTTCTGTTTCCTCATTTACAATACCCAAATATGGAGATAAGGTTATCGCACCTACATTCAGCATTTCATATACAGAACCTTCTGCTGCTGAGGATTATATAGAACTCAGTGCTGACTGTGGATGGTATGATGATTTTCCTAATGGTTATCATTATAGTGATGATGAAAATATAGAAAGATATGGCAAAAATTTTTCATTAAAGGTTAAATTCAACCCTGATAATTATCCTGCAAAATACACGTTCGAAGGAACAAAGGTCTATTTTAACGGACAGCAGGTGAATGGTTATGATTACTCTGATGCTAATTATCTTACAGCTGGATTACTCTTTGATGTAGATAAACCTGCGACTGTAAATTTATGTGAAACCAATATGGATAGAACGGGAAAAGGAACCGTTAGTTTTGATGCTTCAACATATGAAACCTATATTACAAAGAGTTTTGCGGCAAAAAAGAATATAGTTATTCATGCAAAACCGGATGAAAATAGTGTGTTTATTGGGTGGAAAAGATCAGATGATAATGACTTTATTTCTACAGCTGCTGATTATTCCATAACGGCCCCGGATAGTGGTGAAGATATTACCTATTACGCATATTTTGAAAGAAAGTTCTCAGCAACCGGTTCCGTAAATGATTCGGTTAACTATACTTTCGATGAAGTAACAGGTACCATGACATTTATACCTACAAAAGATGATGGCAATGGCGGAAAAACCGGAAAGTTGTCAGGTTTCAGTTATAATTCAGATAGTCCGGACAGAAGCCCTCTTTATTATTCGACTCAAGTCAGACATGTGGTAATAAATCCCGGTATTACAGAAATTGGTGAATGGTTTGGATATAACACGCGATATCTTGAGACTGTCAGTATCCCGTCAACTGTGACATATATAGAAGAAAGAGCTTTTGAAGATACGAAACTTGGTGAGTTTTTAGTAGCTTCCGAAAACGAAAAATTTAAGTCTCAAAATGGATCCTTATTATCTAAGGATGGAACCCGTTTTATAAAATATGCCTCCACAGTCGATGGACTTGATTTTATTACGCCTGATGGAGTCACTCTTATTAGCGGTCATAGTTTTGAAAATGCAGTATTAGGTACAATTACTCTTAAAGGTGACGGCCTTAGTGTTGGAGATTATGCATTTTGTTGTGAATATAAGCATATCATTATTTCTGAAGGAGTTAAGAAGTTGGGAAATTATAGTGATAGTCCTTTGGAAGATACTGTTATTACACTTCCTTCTTCACTTGAGTATATAGGAAATCAAGGAATTATTACCGGTGCGAAGCTTAAAGAAATAAAAGTAGCAGAAGGTAATGAGAATTATGAAAGTATAGATGGTATACTCTATTCAATATTTGATGATGGATTAAGGCTCTATAAATATCCTTCGGCAAAGACAGATACTTCATATACCACGCCTGAAAATGTCACAAGGGTTGAATGGTGTTCAATCTATGGAGTTGAAGCTCTAAAAGATATCACGTTAACTGCAAACGTTGAATTTATAGATGGATATGCAATTTGTTATCTTAATGATGCAACTCTTACAATTTTAAATTCTAATTGTTCAATAAGAGATAATAGCGCGTCGGCTATATATCAAAATGTAAATCTGACAATGAAGGGCGAAAAAGGTTCAACTGCGTATTCCTATGCAAACAAAAAAGGAATTACATTTATATGTATAGGAGGAGATAGTGGTAAACTTGATGCTCCGACAAACTTAAGGTGGGATGGAACCGTAGCAAAATGGGATGCAATAGAGGGAGCAAGATACTATATCAGGTTCTATAAAAATGAGGACGGCTCATGGTATCATATGAGTTCTCAGGATATAACTATTACAGATGGTTCCTGTGAGTTGGATTTTCAATCAGTAATGTGGTACAAGGATGCAGGGTATAAATTTGAGATAAGAGCAGGAAAGGTTGGCTATGATGATAGCGATTGGATAGAATCACCTGTTACAGGAGGACTTTTCAACAGAGGTACATTTGACGCAAAGATAGATGGCGATACTATATGTGCACCATTTGATATAGGAAATATAGGCTATGATTGGATATCATACTATATTTCTTTCTGTGATGATTCTGATAATCAGTTGTATAGCGCTTGGAGAAACGCTGCATCAAAAGATGAATACCCTAATATGAGAGAAATTCTGGCTTCAGAGTCGGCGCCTTACGGAAAATATAGGGTATATATCTATAAAAGAATTGATTACGCAGGATGGACTGTAGATATAGCAGATCCGAATAATTATGTAGTATATGATTATCAGTCGATTCCTAAGATTAATAAGGTTGAGCTTACAATTCCGAATCCTGTAAATGGCTCTCTTGCAACATGTATTGATAATTTGAAGGTAAAGACTTTTTGCGGGGATACTGTTCTTAATGGACTCACAAAAGATACTCAGTATTATAATAACTGTTATCAATATAGGGATGATGAATACTCATCATGGACAAGTTTCGGTTATTATGACGCGTTGATAGAAAATGGAAAATATCAATATGCTTATTTCATAGTTCTTGATATATTGAATGGATATGAATTAAAAGATGATTTTAAGTTGTATATTAATGGAAAAGAAGAAGGAACATCCATCGTAAACAGAACCGCATCTTTTATATCTGTAAGATACGAATTCCCTGTAGGAACAAAGGCTTATACGTATATCAAAAATATAAATATAACCGGAGATTATGCTAAACCTGTTGTCGGTGAGGATATTAAGGATCCAGAAAATGTACAGGCGACAGAAGATGGTCTTATTGTAAAAAATGCATACTGGATAGAAAAAGAAAATAGTGAATGGAAGACAATAAAGGTCTCCGGAAAGTTCGAGGCAGATAAAGAATATGCTATATATGTTGAATTAAAGACGGATGAGGAAAATGATTATCGTTTAGAACAGCCAGGTCTGGATTCTTATAAGATATTTGGAGATGATGAGGCGAAGTGTGAATATTATACTTTTAGTGGAGCAAGTTTCATTAAAATAATAGGCAAGCCTGATGCGGCTCCTACGCCAACAGCAACACCAACTACAGATGTAGATGCATCTCCAACACCGGCTTCTACCCCTGCTTCAACAGATCCTTCTGTATCACCGAGTCCTGCAGTGCCATCTGCTTCACCTGAGGTTACTGCAACTCCTGAACCTGTTGGAACTACTCTTACAGATACAAAGGGTAAGGCTAAGTATAAGGTTATATCAGCAGGAAAAACTGATTCTGCAGACCCTTCAAAGAATGAGCTTCCTGTAGTTTCATACACAGGTACAACCAATAAGAAGGCTAAGAAGATTACTGTTCCTGATACAGTAACACTTAACGGCCTGGTTTATAAAGTTGAAACAATCGGAGCAGGTGCGCTTAAGAAGAATAAGAAGATAACAACAGTTACAATCGGAAAGAATGTAAAGGTTATTGAGAAGAATGCATTTGCGGGCTGCCCTAAGCTGAAGACAGTAAACTGTAAGTCCAAGGTTCTTTACAAAATAGGAGCCAATGCTTTCAAGGATGACAGTAAGCTTAACAAGATTATTCTTAAAACAAAGCTTCTTAAGAAGAAAAATGTAGGCAAGAATGCCATCAAGGGAACTTCGAAGAAACTGAAGATTTACACTCCGAAAGAAGTGAAGAAGTCTTATCAGAAGATATTCAAAGCAAAGGGTAATAAGAAGGTTAAGACTAAGTAGTCATAAGGGTGGCAATTCATGAAAGTGAATTGTCACCTTTTTATTGAAGTTGAAGGGGATTCAAAGTATAATGGAGAGTGGATTTTCAGAATGATTTTAGTACTAATGTAGATAAATAAAACAACCCAAGGGGAATGATATGATTGATTATAGTTTAAAACAAAAGATAGATGATACATTTCGAATGCTGGATGATGTTCAGAACAGGGATCCGGCTCTCACTGTAAGTACAGGTATGACTCTTCGAGAGATGCTTAAATACAACCTGCTTCAGTATGTGGGCTTCCTTTTCGAGTCCGACGGAACTGATGGAAGACAGGAGCTGGAATTCATAAGGGATTATCTGGGTTCCGTTATGACCATTTCTCAGTTTCTGAATTTTAAGTACGGAAAATGTATGGATAAGAATTTCATTAACACTCCGCCAAGATGCATGCTGTATCTTGCAAAGAGTGATCTCACAGATGGGGCTGTTAAGTCTCCGGCAGGAAGACCTATTTCAAAAGAAGTTGTTGAGCTTTACGGAGATATAGGTACTGCCTTTGTTGCTGTCAATGGAGAGACGGTGACTGAGGTTGCCAATATGTCTAATTACTGCCTTATGCTGGATAATTTCCTTAAAGAATATGGCCTGTATTTTACAGATGGTATTCCTAAGGGAAGGATTAATCCAAAGAGCAGAAATCTAAGAAATAAGAACAAAGCATCAGGCGTAAAAACTGGTGCAAGTAATAAACCTTCAGACAATAAATCAGCCGGCAAGGCAGCTATGGCTGCGGAAGGGCTTCAGGCTGAACCAGAGGAAACTCTTGAACAGCTGATGGAAGAACTTAATTCTCTTATTGGTCTTAAGTCCGTAAAGCAGGATCTTGCTAATCTGATCAATCTGGTAAAGGTACGTAAGCTTCGTGAGGAGCGTGGAATGAAGCAGCCGGATATAACTCTTCATCTTGTTTTTTCCGGCAATCCGGGAACAGGTAAGACTACAGTTGCAAGACTTCTTGCAAAGATATATAAGGTTCTGGGCGTTGTAAGTGAAGGCCAGCTTGTTGAGGTTGATCGTTCCAATCTTGTTGCCGGATATATAGGACAGACCGCGACTCAGACTGCAGAAATAGTTGAGAGTGCCATTGGTGGCATCCTCTTCATAGATGAAGCATATACCCTTGTAAAGGGTGGCGATGAAAAGGATTTCGGACAGGAAGCTGTGGATACACTCCTTAAGCTCATGGAAGATAACCGCGATGATCTGATTGTTATTGTTGCAGGTTATACTGATAAGATGGAGGAATTTGTTAATTCCAATCCGGGTCTTAAGTCAAGATTTAATAAGTATATATTCTTCAGTGATTACAGTGGTAAGGAGCTTACTTCCATATTTAAATCCATGGCTGAAAAACAGGAATATACTACAGATAAAGAAGCTTCCAAATATGTGCAGGATTATCTTACTGCAAAGGCAAAGGCTCACGAAGAGAATTTTGCAAATGCAAGAGAAGCAAGAAACTATCTCGAACGCTGCATAGAGAGACAGGCATCACGTATCGTAGACATCAAGGATATAAGCGATGACGATATTAAGACTCTTACTCTCGAAGATGTGACAGAAAAATAAACAGGAAAAATAATGATAAATGATAGACAGTCCCGTCGTCAGATGTTGACGGAGACACCGATACCCCAATTGATAGTAAAGCTATCGATACCCACAATAATCAGCATGCTGGTGACAGCATTTTACAATTCGGCTGATACATATTTTGTAGGCAAGATTTCCACTGAAGCAACAGCTGCAGTGGGACTTGTCTTTTCTGTGATGGCTATCATCCAGGCTCTTGGTTTCTTCTGTGGCCATGGCTCGGGCAATTATCTGTCGAGAATGCTGGGAGCAGGCAAGAAGAAGGAGGCAAATGAGATGGCCTCTACAGGATTTGCCATTGCTGTTATTCTGGGGCTTATTGTGGTGGGACTTGGTAATATATTTGTGAAAGATCTGGCTGTCTGGATCGGAGCTACTTCGACCACTATGGATGATACCGTAGCCTATATGAGGATAATACTGATCGGTGCTCCCTTTATGATGGCGCAGTTTGTTATAAATAATCAGCTGAGGTTCCAGGGCAGTGCTATATATGCAATGGTTGGACTTATGTGCGGAACAGTTATAAATGTAATCCTCGATCCTCTTCTTATCTTAGTATTTGATATGGGAGTTTCAGGTGCGGCTATCGCTACAGTTTCGGGACAGCTGATAAGCTTTATCGTTCTCCTTATAGGAAGCTACAGAGGAGAGAATATTAAGATAAATATCAGGGATGTACATATAAATGGGCACTATATCCTGGAGATAATAAATGGTGGCGCTCCATCCCTTTTCAGACAGGGAATGGCTGCGGTGTCTACACTTTTACTTAATAAGTATGCCGGATTCTATGGTGGAGATGCGGCCATAGCAGGCATGTCCATCGTTACCAGAGTTATGATGATGATGGTATCTGCGCTTATTGGTTTTGGACAGGGCTATCAGCCTGTATGCTCCTTTAATTACGGAGCAGGTCTGAAAAAAAGAGTAAGGGAGGGCTTCTATTTCTGCGTGAAATGGGGCACTATATTTCTTCTGGTGCTGGCGGTCTTATCTATTGCTTTTGCACCTCAGATAGTGGAATGGTTTAGAGACGATCCGGATGTGGTTGCGGTAGGAACGGTGGCACTCAGGTGTCAGGCAGCAGTCATGCCGCTTATGGCAACGACGGTAATGTGTAATATGATGCTTCAGTCTATGGGGAAGGGACTGAAAGCCAGCATATCTTCATCAGCAAGAAATGGTATATGCTTTATACCGCTTATACTGATTCTTCCGAGAATACTGGGTATTACGGGAGTAGAGATAGCACAGACGGTGGCAGATGTGATTTCTGTTTTTATCAGCGTGCCACTTGCCTGGACAGAGCTGAAGGAAATGAATGAGGCGTCGATTACGAAGTGATATGGCACATATAAATAAGGGGGGAGAAAAAATGCGATTCAGACCATGTATCGATATTCATGATGGAAAGGTAAAACAGATAGTCGGGGGAACTCTGGATGACAGGTTCGGAGCTGAGACTAATTTTGTGGCAGAGCAGGATGCCGATTTCTTCGGTCGCCTCTATAAGAGCTGTAAGCTTCCGGGCGGACATATAATTCTGCTTAATAAGAATGGAACAAAGGAATACCGTGAAGATATAAGAGCGGCTTCTGATGCCATGAAAGAATTTCCGGGAGGCTTCATGATAGGCGGCGGAGTTACTACGGAAAATGCGGAGCTCTATTTAAGTCTCGGCGCATCTCATGTTATAGTAACTTCATTCGTATTCCGTGATGGAATGATTGATTATGACAGACTAAATGAGCTGGTGGCTCTTGTGGGAAGAGAGCATGTAGTTCTTGATCTTTCCTGCAGAAAGAAGGATGGAGAAGGTGACTATTATATAGTTACCGACCGCTGGCAGAAATATACTGATACAAAGCTCTGTATTGAAACTCTGGACAGTCTTAAAGAATATGCAGATGAATACCTGATACACGGAGTTGATGTTGAAGGCAAAAGAAATGGTGTAGATAAGGAACTGATTACTCTTCTTGGCAGCTGGGAAAATGGAATCCCTGTCACCTATGCGGGAGGAATAAGCAGCTTTGATGATATAAAAATAGTTAAAGAGCTTGGCAGGAACAAAATAGATATAACCATCGGAAGTGCACTTTCAATATTTGGAGGAGATATGGACTTCAATGAGATGCTTGAGATGATGGATAAACTATAAATGACCATTAAGGGATATGGATGTTTGGCAGGAGGAAAAAATGAGATTTAAGAAGTTAGTAGCATACGCACTTATAGGCACCATGATACTTGCAGCTGCCGGTTGTGGAAAAGCAGATTCCGGAAATGAACCGGATACAGAGGCAGTAAGTGAAGAGGAAACCACAGAGGATGCAGTATATGATGAAGAGGAAGCAGAGGATATATCCACTGAAAGTTCTCTGAAAGGAACAGGACCTGCAACTCTGGAGGATGCATATGCCAGCGCATCAGGTTCTGATGCAGAAGCTGCAGCTCTGAAGGACGGAGATGTTCTGGTTGATGTTAATTTTGACGACCTGGATCTTAAGGGCTTTACTGTTTATAACAACGGAGGAGTCTGTGATCTGAAGGCATCAGACGGACAGATGGTCATCGATATAAAGAACTGCGGAACTCTGGACTACGCTAACCAGGTTTATTATGATGGCTTTGCTCTGAATCAGAACTGTGTATATACCTACAGCTTTGATATATCCAGTACTATAGAAAGAAAGGTAGAATACCGTATCCAGATAAACGGTGGAGATTATCATGCCTACCAGGGCGAAAAGATAGATGTAGGTCCGGATGTTACACACTTCTCAGTTGATTTTGAAATGACGGATGCATCTGATCCTGCTCCAAGAATTGCATTTAACATGGGACTTATGGAAGATATGTCTTCCGATCCGGGAGAGCATACTATCACGATAGATAATATAAAGCTTGAAGTAAAGGATGCTTCTAATGCACAGATCATAGAGGGGCTTCCTCACTATGTAAATGTAGCAGTTGATCAGCTGGGCTATAAGCCTGATGATGATAAGTTTGCTGTAGTTAAGACTGAAGTAGAAGGAGACGAGGAATTCATAGTCTGCGATGCAGCTACAAATGAGACTGTATTTGCCGGTATGCTGGAAGATTCTATTAAGGATGAAGGTATCAGCGCTCATGCAAGAAGAGCTGATTTCTCAGAGCTTAAAGAACCGGGCAAGTATTATGTGTTTACAAATGAAGGCGCAAGTTACGCCTTTGAGATAAAGGATGATCCATACAGCGAAGTTTATAAATCATCAGTTCTCATGCTGTATAAGCAGCGCTGTGGTACGGCAACTGATGCAACAATTGCCGGAGAGTTCAAGCATGATGAGTGTCACAGTGCCGAAGCAACTGTTTATGATAACAGAGGAGTTAAGAAGGAAGTAACAGGTGGATGGCATGATGCCGGTGACTATGGAAGATACGTGGTTCCGGGAGCTGTGACTGTAGCTGACCTTTTGAATGCATTTGAAGATTACAGCGTGATGGATGATGATTTTGGTATTCCTGAATCCGGAAATGGAATTCCTGATATCCTTGATGAAGCAAAGTACGAGCTGGACTGGATGCTTAAGATGCAGGATGAAGAGACCGGTGGAGTTTATCATAAGGTAACTGCACTTGTATTCCCTGAGACAGTAGGACCTGAGAAGGAGCTTGATGAACTGTTCCTTGCTCCGATATCTACAGCTGCTACAGCAGATTTTGCAGCTATAATGGCAAAGGCATCCATGGTCTATCAGGATTATGACAGTGAGTTTGCTACAGAAGCTAAGCTCGCTGCTGAGACTGCATGGAATTATATAACTGAAAATGGAGACTGGAAGGGCTTCACTAATCCGGAAGACATGGAAACAGGTGAGTATCCAGATAAGATGCTGGATGATGAGATCTATTGGGCAGCAGTTGAGATGTATCTCTCAGGTAAAGAGGATACGAAGAGTTATATCACCGAGTATGGAAATGATGAATCACTTCGTGCAGGTCTTGGCTGGGCGGATATAGCAACATATGCTGACTATGATCTTGCTAAGTATGCTGCTGAGGATCTGAAGGATCTTGGTATATCACGTATAACAGTTGCTGCTGATGATCTGGTTGAGTGGTCGGAGAAGAGTGCTTATTTCATGGGCTTCGGAACCGGTTATTCATGGGGAAGTAACATGACAGTTGCTAATAACGGAGAGCTTCTCTCTATGGCCGCAAATGTAACCGGAGACGAGAATTATTCGAAGCTTGCAAAGAAACAGCTGGACTATATATTTGGAACAAACTCCATGGGATACTGCTTCGTGACAGGTTTCGGAACTCTTTCACCAAAGAGTCCTCATCACAGACCTTCACAGGTAGTGGGCAGTGCTATGCCGGGTATGCTGGCAGGAGGACCTAATAAGAATCTTGAGGATCCATATGCCAAGGCTGTTCTTTCTGATCAGGCGCCGGCTATGTGTTATGTGGATAATGCTCAGAGCTTCTCAACTAATGAGTCGGCTATTTACTGGAATTCACCGCTTATATATCTTCTTAGTGCTACACGATAAAAAATAATTAAGGAATCATTATGACATCTTCAAAAGCTGAAAACAGAAAAAAGAATTTCTTCGGTCGTAACTGGTCATGGCTCAGCGCCATGGCCATTACGGCTGTTTTCATGGTTGTTATAATGATCATCATGGATATAACTCCTTTTGGAACAGACTGTTTTACTCTTGTGGACAGTATACATCAGTATGTTCCTTTTTTTAGTGACTATCAGGATAAGCTCCTGAATGGTAAGAGTCTGTTTTATACATGGGACGTAGGTCTGGGACAGAATTTCCAGTCACTGCTTCTTTACTATATGGCTTCGCCCCTTAATCTTATTATCGTGTTCTTCACGAGAAGAGGTATAGTTACGATGTTCTCAGTGCTGGTAGCTGTAAAGATAGTTCTGTCGGCCGGAAGCTTCGGATATCTTCTTTCAAGAAAAGGAGATACTATAGAGAATAATCTGGTCATTACCTGTTTCTCGCTTTTTTATGCTCTGAATAATTATATGTGCGGCTATTACTGGAATCTGATGTGGCTGGACTGCATCATGGTTTTTCCACTGATTATCTTAGGCTTTAACCGGATGATCAAAAAGAACGACATAAGACTATATGTTTTAGCTCTTTTCTATAGCATGTACTGTAACTATTATATATCGTTTATATTCTGTATATTCCTGGTGCTCTGGTTCCTTGCAACCGGTCATGAAAATGTAAAGAAATTCATTAAGGACGGACTTATGTTTGCAGCCGGCTCCATTCTTGCAGCGGCCATGGCAGCATTATCTCTTATAATGGCATTTCTTGCCATAACCAAGACCGCATCTTCAGGGTCGAGTATTCCGAAATGGCATTTCTATCAGAATTTCTTTGAACTGATCAAGTATCAGTTTGTTCTTGCAAAGCCCATAAATATGGATTCATTTGACGGAAATGCAAACCTCTACTGTGGTATGCTGCCTTATATTCTGGTGTTCGTATTTATATTCTCGAATAAGATAAAAACTCCTGAGAAGATAAGGAAGATACTTCTGATAGCATTTCTTCTGTTCAGTATGAATCAGGAAAAGCTTAACTTCATATGGCATGGATTCCATAATCAATATGGTATACCGAATCGTTTCTCAATCCTTTATATATTTGTGATTCTTTATATAGCTTATGATGTTATCTCAGAGATAAAGACCACAAGTCCGGTTTCAATCGTACTGGGTTCGGTGGCAGCAAGTGTTGTACTTGCTTTTACATACTATAAGGTTGAATTCAAGTCAGTTGTTGACTCAAAATATATGATGATAATATCATCGGCGATTACTCTTATTTATGCTGTATTTCTGATGTCCTATGATTTAAAGGGAGTTTTCAGATTAATTCTGGATGTGGCGCTGGCATTTATCATGATTGTAGAAGTTCTCTTTAATGCAGGGCTTGGAATGGCGGATCATGGCGGAGCTGATGGAGATTATTATCTTCAATATTCAAATACTATGCAGGATACTGTAAGTGAAGTTGAGAAGCTGGCGAATGCCAAAGGAGCGGTGTTCTATCGTTCGGATATAGTTTCGCCAATAATGCTGGATGAGAATACATATGCAAATATTAAAGGTATAGGTACATTTTGCACCACAGTAAGAGGAAATATGGTGGATGCCATGGCTCATCTCGGATTCTATACCGGTGCAAATGAATACCTGTTTCTGGGTTCGAATCCGGTGACAAATGACCTGCTGGGAGTGCGATATGTTTATCTGAGAGACGGGGATTTTTATCCTTCAGAGAATGATTATAACCTGGTTTATAATTCCGAAAGAACCAGAGTTTTTGAAAATAAAAATGCTATGTCTGTAGCTTATGGTGTTAACGAAGATCTGACTCAGTGGGATACAGATACCTATAACTGTGCCGAAATCCTGAATGATTTTGCCGCAAAGGCTGCAGGTGTGGGAGAACTTTTTGAGGAGGTTCATCCTGTCTATGCCGTATCGGGAGAAGGCTGTGAACCGGAGTATGATTCCGACAGTCCGAATCTTATCAGTTATTCAGATGGAAACGGAGAGACTATAACAGTAAATTCGACTCTGGTCATTTCCGAGCAGGGAAGATACATAATTAATATCAGAGCTAACTATCTGGAGAATCTTGTCTACTATCTTAATGATGAAGAGATAGCCTCGGACAGATACTTCACTCAGCTGTTTGATCTGGGAGAGCTTAAGCCGGGGGATATAGTGAGATTCAAGATGGAGTTCAATGAGAGCTATTCTCCTGAGGGAACCATCTCAATGTTTATGTCCAGACTTAATAAGGATAACCTGACAAAGCTTCGCGGTGCACTTCAGAAGAATGAGATGAATGTATCTGATATGACAGATAACAGTATTGAAGGTACAGTTAATCTGGATAAGGATCAGTATCTCTTTACAACAATTCCTTATGATGAGGGATGGCATGCATATGTGGACGGAGAGGAAGTAGATGTTGAGGAAACCGGAGACGGATTTCTAGCTCTCTGGCCGGAGGAAGGACAGCATGATATTACACTAAAATTCATTCCTGACGGTTTTGTTCCGGGAGTAATTATCTCCATTATCGGATGGCTTATATATATACCGGTATGCATTTTCTATGGTAGAAAAAAGAACGCTCCGAAGGAGAGTGAAACCACCGAAGATGATAAAGAATCCATTGACCAGTAATATGAAAAGATATATAATCAAAAATAGCTAAATATGCTTTATTTAGTTGTTATGACAACTATTTTATACTATATATGAGGGGTAATTAATATGGATAAACTCAGAAAGATGGAACCGCAGAAGCTTGCGATTGTCACCGCCGCTATTATAGCGATACTTGGTATTGTTGCAATACTGATATCGAAAGAGATATATTCTGTTGGAATAGTTGTGGTATTACTTCAGGCTGGAGCGGCATTTTTTATTATAAGCGGTGCTCAGGGAAAGGCTCCGTCAAAGGGTAAGAATGATAAGTACAGAAAGCTTTTCAAGAATCTTCCTATCGGATTTGCTCAGGCAAAGATCATCATGGATCACACAGGTGAAGTAATAGGTTATCAGGTTGAAGATGCAAACAATACATTTGGAGGATATTTTGGACTTGATAAGGAATCTTTTATCGGAAAGGTTCTGGGAGAAAGTAATATCGAAGTTCTTCAGGATATAAATGCATGGTTTAAGGCTTATAATACATCAGGAACCAAAGAAGGAGACCTGATGGATGTAGAGATTACCATGGAGAAGCTCGGAAAAGTATTCAATACAGTTATGTACAAATCCGAGGCTGATTATATCAACATGGTAGTTATTGATGTAACTGAGCAGAAGGAAACAGAGCAAAAACTGTCCAGGGCTATTGAAGATGCAAATGCAGCTTATAAGACTCAGGCAGAATTCCTTGCCAATATGAGTCACGAGATCCGTACACCTATCAATGGTATCCTGGGGATGATCCAGCTTACACTTATGGCTGATGATCTTCAGGCAGATTACAGAGATAACCTTATTACTGCAAAGAACTGTGCAGATAACCTTCTGAGACTCATAAATGATATCCTTGATATCAGTAAGCTTGAAGCTGGTAAGTATAAGATCAAAGAAGAGATATGTGATATCAGAGCTTCCATTGAAGAAACTGTTGCAGCTCATGTTCCTGCAGCAGATGGAAAGAATATCGCTCTTGATTTGTCCTTCGGTAACAATATGCCAAAACTTGTTCGTGCAGATGGACAGCGTATACAGCAGGTACTTAACTGTCTGCTTTCAAATGCCATCAAGTTCACTTCAGATGGTGGTGTAAGAGTTAAGATTGCAGCTATAGATGATAAGGCAGATATGATAAAGCTTCGTATAGCAGTTGCCGATACAGGTATAGGTATATCGGATGCTGATATGAGTAAGCTCTTTGTGAGATTCTCACAGGTTGATGGTTCGGATACAAGAAGATATGGTGGATCAGGTCTTGGTCTTGTTATCTCAAGACAGATCACTGAGCTCATGAACGGTACAATAACAGTTCAGAGTAAAGAAGGAATAGGTTCTACATTTATTGCAGAGATTCCTATAAAGGTTGTTAAGCCTGCAGAAGTTGAGGCTGAGAAGGAAGCAGCAGAGAAAGAAAGAGAAGCAGCTATCTACTCAATCAATAATGCAAATGGTAAGAATGCAAGAATCCTTGTTGCAGAGGATGAGCCTGTTAACCAGCAGGTTATCGGAAAGCTTCTGGGTATGGCAGGATTCTCGTATGATATAGCTGAAGACGGAGAGAAAGCTGTTGAGCTTTATAAAGAGAAAGAATACGATGCAGCACTCTTCGATGTACAGATGCCTGTAATGGATGGTATCGCAGCTACACAGGAGATACGTAAGATCGAGCTTGAGAATCATAAGAAAAGACTTCCGATCATTGCCGTTACTGCAAGAGCCATGTTCGGTGATAAAGAGCGTATCATGAAGAATCAGCTTGATGACTATATCGCAAAGCCATACAATCTGAATACAGTAGTTGATACACTTAATAAATACATCAACGAAAAAGAAGAAAAGAAAGAACAATAAAATAGATCAAACGAATGCAAAAAGGTGACAGTTTTTTATCAGGTGAAAAACTGTCATCTTTTTTTATGCGTTATAATTTTCAATTAAGGATTATTTAAGAAATACAGAAGAATCAGGTTAAGACTTCCGTAGCAGGTTGTTGTATATTAGGATCAGAAAAAGATAGGAAGTCTTATTAAAGACATTTTAAATAGTAAAAATCGAGAATACAAACAGGAGAATAAAAAAATGAGTAAAGAAGTAGTATTAAATGCAAAGGATCTTTCGAAGACATTTTCAAATGAAACAGTTCAGCAGCATGTGCTCAAGAATCTGAATCTTTCAATTTATAAAGGAGACTTCACAGTAGTGATGGGTAATTCCGGTTCTGGAAAAAGTACACTGCTTTATGCACTCAGTGGAATGGACAGACCTTCGCTTGGAAAAATCACATACTTCGTTGAAAACGATAATAAGAAGATTAAGGGAAATAAGACAGATGGAATCGAGATATCAAAATTCTCAAATGACAAGCTGGCACTTTTCAGAAGAGATCATGCAGGCTTTGTATTCCAGCAGAATTATCTGAACGATTCGATGAGTGCTCTGGATAATGTAATGGTAAGCGGACTGCTTAAGACAAAGGACAGAAGAGCTCTGGCAGGAAGAGCTAAGGATCTTCTTCAGAAGGTACAAATCGGAGAAAATGACTGGAGAAAATTCCCAACACAGCTTTCCGGTGGACAGCAGCAGAGAGTTGCAGTGGTAAGAGGAGTCATCAATCAGCCGGAAGTACTTTTTGCAGATGAACCTACAGGAGCTCTTAATTCACAGAATACTACAAATGTTCTTGATATCATGACAGAGCTTAACAATCAGGGACAGAGCATCGTAATGGTAACACATACAGTTAAGGCGGCAGAAAGAGGAAACAGAATCATCTACCTATCAGACGGAGTTATCTCTGATGAATGTAATCTTGGACCATATCTTGGAGATTATAAAGATGAAAACAATCTGCATCGTGCCGAAGCCCTCGAGAGACACAAAAAACTAAAGGATTTCCTACAGGCAATGGGATGGTAGAGATCAGATATTAGTTAATTGATTAGGAGTACTTACTATGTATAAATTGTTCGTGATTGCAAAAAATAATATGAAGAAGCAGAAGGGTGATATGATTACATTTCTCATCCTCACCTTTCTGGCAGCTTTTCTCATCTTCGATTGTGCATCAGCAATAACCGGTATAAGTCGTGTAATAGATCACAGATTCGCAGATATAAATGGCGCGCATATACTTCTATACTGTGGGGACAGTGACGAGGAAATGGCTGCTGCAGAGAAGGCATTTAATGATAATGATGAGATCATTGAGTGTGAAAAGACTCCGACGGTTAATATATATGCCAAATATAGAAAAAAGGGTAGTAAAGATTTTTCAGATTATCAATTCTTAGCTAAAAGCTTTGATGCTGAAGAAACACTTATGAATGTTGGAACACCTGATGAGTCACGTGTATATAAGGATGACGAAATACTTCTGCCTTTCAATATGTGCGGCAGTTTTTCTGTGGGAGATATAATACAGCTTAAACTGGATGATGATATCTATGATTTTAAGGTGGCAGGATATCTGGAGGATCCATACTTCTGCTCAACTATGAATATTACTCTTTACAGTGTAAAGCTATCAGAGTCAGTACTGGACGATATGAAGAACAATCATTCCAATATTGCAAAGTCTATGGTCAATTATAAGGGTTGTGTAGATAAAGCTAAGCTGGAATCCGGCAAGATCACTACCATGGATGTTGAGGCTGAAATCGGTGATGATTATAAGGCTGAGCTGTCAGAGGCTCAGAAGAATCATCCTGAAAAAGTATATGCTGAATATCTGCTTGCAAACTGGCAGATGATGAGAGGAGGATCACAGTTTCTTCCTATAGTCATTGTATCTATTATCATGATGTTTGCAACACTTATACTTGTTATCGCTATCGTAATTATATCTTTCAGTGTAAAGAATTTTATCCAGAAGAATATGAAAAGCACGGGAATACTTGAAGCCAGCGGATATACTGTTAATGAGCTGAGACTTGCACTTACACTTCAGGTGGTTTTTGTAGGACTGGTTGGAAGCCTTATAGGAATAGGAACCGGAATAGCAACATTTGGAAGCTTCGGAAATATAGTAAGTCTTATTCTCGGACTTACTTGGAATCAGCCGGTAAACTGGGCAATAGCTCTTATAACAGTAATCGGTGTGGTTGGTGTTCTCACACTGGTTGCAAGAATAATAAGCAGAACATATAAAAAGATCACAGTTCTGGATGCTCTTAGAGGAGGAATCACAACTCATAACTTCAAAAAGAATTATTTCTCATTTGAAGCAACTCCGCTTCCACTTCCAATCACATTGGCGCTTAAGGATACATTTGGCGGACTTGGAAGAAATATCATAATGGCAGCCATAGCAGTAATCCTCGCCATTTCAACACTGACAGGCTTCGGTCTGCTTGAGAATTTCGGCAAGGAGCCGGATGCAATGCTTGATATGTTTGGATTTGAGATGGCTACAGCCGTATTATCAGATGACAATATGAGTACTGATTATGAGAAGACTGCAGAGTCGCTGAAATCTATTGATGGAGTTAATGATGTACTTACTGTTTCAGGCGTTGATCTGACTATTAAAAATGGTGATAAGGAAAAATCAATTTACACCTATATCTATGATGATATAAACAAGTCCAATAATACAGTTCTCCTGGAAGGAAGATACGCAGAAAAGGATAATGAGATCATGATCACTCCGGCTGTAGAAAAGGATCTGGGAGTAAAGATAGGTGATGTTGTCACAATTAAATATGCTGAAGATGAAGCTGATTATATAATCGTGGGAATCAACCAGAGAATGGAACGTATGGGACGTACTGTTCTTATGACAATGGATGGATCTAAAAAGATTATATCCGGAGGAATGCCATGTCAGTACTTTGTAACTACGCAGGATGAAGTAACATACGATGAATTGCTGGATGGACTCGAAAAACTTGAAAAGGATGAGAATCTCAGTTTCAGTTCTCAGGATTACAAGAAGATGATGGCATCTACAGTAGATTCACTTGGACTTGCTATGAATCTTATCTGTATAATAATAGTTGTTGTAACAATCCTTGTAGTAATCTTTGTGGAATCACTTGTTATTCGTGCAAAGATAAGCAGAGAGTGGCGAGGAATGGGAATAAGCAAGGCACTTGGACAGACAAGCTCTAATCTCTTAACTCAGATAATGTTATCAAATATGCCTGCAATTCTTGTTGGAACAGTGATTGGCGCTTTACTTGCACCATTTGCAGGAAGCACATTATGTAAGAGTGCATTTTCCATCTTTGCTATGAAGAGCTTACCGTTTAATATTCCTGTATACTACATGGTAATAACAATAATAGGTATCGTAGCTATCGCAATACTTACCTCAGCTTCAGCAGGTCTTAAAGTAAGACAGCTCAGACCAGTTGAGATGATTACAGAAGTATAATCAGTATAGATAGTGAAGATTTATATAAAAAAAGATGACAGTTTTTCATCAGGTGAAAAACTGTCATCTTATTTAATCTTCTTTAATATCTGCAAATACATAGCTGAACATTTGACGATCACTCTTTTTATTGAGTGTAGCAAGAGCACTTGCCGGAAATACGGATATATAGCTGTTATAAGCACTGGTACATTTGTTATAGGCAAGGCTGTATGAGGAGAGCTCCTTTCTTGCAGTGTCAAACTTATTTAGGTTTATACTGAAAGCCTCATCATTCATGAGTTCGGGATGCTCCTTGATTATTCGTCTCAGCTTGCGCTCTGCCGTATCGAGCTGCTCTGCTCTGGTAGACTGAATAAATGCTGAAGTGCCAAGTCCGAATGCATTTGTATCCGGAACATCAATATCGTTTTCAATCCCTTTTTCTCTAAGTATCTCAATCATCTTTGATAGTCTGAAGGTTCTGTCCCAGATGGTGGAATCTATCTCTGCACCTCTGTCGCGGGATGCGATTTCCAGGCTGTTTATTTTGCTTGTGACATATATAAATGTTGCACCGAACAAGATGATCAGTGTCAATACAATGAATCCGAAAATACTCATTTTATCCTCCCCTAAGTGTCATATATCTCATGACACCTTAACCATTTTATCACAAATCTAATTCATTTTAAATAATAATTATGCTATAATTTATTAAAAATGTATAGGAGGGGGAAATGGCTGAGTCACTTATCACAAAAAAAGCTATAGCAGACAGTCTGAAGGAGCTTACCAGAGAGAAGACATTTGACAAGATATCAGTGAAGGATATATCGGAGAAATGTGGTATCAACCGTCAAACTTTCTACTATCATTTTATTGATAAGTTCGATCTTCTGGAATGGGTTTATAAGACTGAACTTCTTGAACCCAATATGGCTGATGTGGATTTTGAAAACTGGCAGGAGAAGCTGGTTGATACACTTGAAACCATGAGAAGGGATAAAAGATTCTATATTAATACGATTAATCATACGGAGAATTATATTCAGCGATTTCTGATTGAACAGGCGGGAGCTTTGTTTCAGAAGGCTATTGATGAGCTGGATGAATATACCAGGGTTGATAGTCAGCAGAGAGCCTTTATATCAAGATTCTTTGCTTATGGTCTATGTGGAATAATTATTGAATGGGCATCGGGAGATATGCAGGAGAAACCTGAATACGTAGCCCAGAACATGAAAAAACTTCTCGTTCACTGTGAGAGGGCGGCATATATTTATGCAACCGAAAATGTTATAAAGGACTAAAAAAACTTGCAATAAGCTAAAGCCTAAGGTATAATTTTACTTTGGTAGACATAATTATTTAATTTATGGTAACCGAAAATGAATAAGACCCGATTATCATTGAGATATGGGGTGATGAAGGAAATATACATGAAGTCATTTGATAGAGTAAAAATTAAAAAGGTTATATGTGCATCCATGATAGGTGTCATGGTTGTATCCTCTATTCCTGCAGTTCGTCAGGGTGGCTTTGTGCGCGCAGATGAGTTATCTGATGCTGAAGAGAAGAAGGCAGAGGCTGAAGAAAAGATGGCTGATGCCAGCGAAAAGAAAAAGGAAGCTCAGTATAAGCTGAATTCTCTCAAGCTGGAGAAGGAGGATGTACTGAATCTTATAGAGGAACTTGATACTGAAATAGCCGGTTACGAAGAGAAGATTCAGGCACTTGAGGATAAAAGTGCAGAGCTAAGAGCAGCGGCGGCTGTAACAGAGAACAGTCTGGATGCTGCATATGTTCTTGAGAATCGTCAGTATGAAGGAATGAAGGAACGTATCCAGTTTGCATACGAAAATGGTGATGCAAATTATATACAGGCGCTCCTTTCAATTAAGGATTATTCGTCAGTTACCAATCAGGCTGAATATGTTGATAAGGTTTCACTTTATGATCAGAAGCAGCTAAAGGAACTGCTGGTTATAGAACAGAGTATTAATGAATACATGCATACTGTTTCTGAAAACCTTGCCGAGGTTGAGAATCTCAAGGTTGAGGCAGAAGGTGAACAGCAGGCTCTGTCCGTTATGCAGGAAGGTAAGCTGGCTACTATAAAAGAATACAATCTTCAGATAGCTGATACTGAATATAGCATAGAGCAGCTTGAAGCCATAGAGGCTGAGCAGGAAGCTCAGATACAGGCTATAGAAGCGGCAGCGGCGGCAGCCCGTGCAGCGGCGGAAGCAGCAGCTCGTGCGGCAGCAGAGGCAGCAGCAAATGCTACGAATACTGATGCTTCATCAGATACAAATACAGCTACTTACGGAGGCGGCCCGTTTGTATGGCCATGTCCGTCATCATATATGATAACTTCCGGATACGGCGGAAGAGATGCTCCTACAGAAGGGGCTTCATCCTTCCATCAGGGTATCGATATAGGATGTGATTCCGGTGCAAGCATAGTTGCAGCTGCTGATGGAATAGTTTCATTTACAGGCTACTTCGGCGGTGGTGGAAATACAGTAATAATCGATCATGGAAATGGTTTATCGACCTTGTATATGCACCTTTCCGGATTCGCGGTTGGTCAGGGTGAAAATGTAACTGCAGGTCAGACCATAGCATATGCAGGAAGTACGGGAATATCAACAGGACCGCATCTGCATTTTGCAGTAAGAGTAAATGGATCATATGTAGATCCGGGCGGATATCTATAGAAGCTTACAAAAATATGATGACAGTTTTTCATCAGATGAAAAACTGTCATCTTTTTTGTGTTATAGATAACCGGTTGGTTACATAAAGTAGTTTACACTTTGCCCCAAAAGGGGAATGCGGACTGAAAAAGTACTAAAAGTCGATGTGTAAATTGAATAAAGAAATCAGACCTTTGAATATGATTCGTGCAATTATGAGCATAAATGGTGCACGAATATGACCGTTTAAACGCAACAATCTGTTGCTTTTTTTTATTTGAAAAAAAATATTAATGCCTATTATGTGGTTTGAAAGTTGAACTAACCACTCTATGTTGAGGTTGGTGCAAAAAAGCATGGTTTATAAAGCAACAGATTGTTGCGCAACATAATGTTGCTTCCGGGTACTTTAATCGCAGGACCTGAATTGTTAACGTATATATACACTCACTTAAGGGGAGCGAAAGGAGTTTGAAATATGAGGAGAATGAAAAATGCGTAGCTACAGGGTGGGTGTCTGTGATCGGGATATAGATTATTCCAGATCTTTTATGGAATATGTGAATTCGGATACGTCCTTGTGATTTCAAATAGTTATTTTTACAGATATAGATCATATACTTCTTTATTTGGAATCCAGGACGCTGGATCTTATCATCACTGACGATATTTCTAAATGTGAAAGAAAAGGAAATGAATTATATCTGACTGACATAAGAGTTATGGAAATGTCAGATACCAGAATCGATTATCAGAACAATGGTTATTTGCTTGCTAACAATTACATTTACAGATATCAGATGGCAAGTGAAATATGTAAACAGATAAAGAAGAATCTGGTTCCGGAAGATGTGATTATCAGAAACGTATCAGAATTCATATGTGTATATTCTCCGCTCGGCAGGTGTGGCAAAACCAGACTCGCCAAAACAATTGCGGGAATAGACGAAGTTCGGGGCGGCTTATATGTTGGCATGGAAACCTATAGTGATAACCTTGCATCACTTACGACAAATATGCTGTACCCGTTAAAGATGAATCGGTCGGATCTTGAGGATGAGATAATGAGGCAGATCTATCAGGAAAAGGGTATATATATGTCGTATTTGTCGGGGACATATATAGATGCTTTCGATGTAGGCGTACCCGAGATAGAAAAGCTGAAAAGTCTATTACTCAAGTCCGGCAGCTTCACAACTATTTGCTTTGATATAGGAACAGCAGTATTAAGTGATTTTTCGATTCTGGAGGTCTTCGACAAAATCTATATGCCGGTGCTTAGAGATGAATTATCCATAAAAAAACTGGAAGTTTTTATGAAACTTTTGTCAGATATGGGATTTAAATCTGTTATTGGAAAGATAAGGAAAGTGGATGTTCCGGACTGCGAGGCGTTCAGTGAGGAAATGATCAGGACGGTATGGAAGATAAAAAGCGGTGATGAGGGTGGATAAACAATTCAGAGAAAAAATCAGAAATCAAGTTTTGGACAGGATGGATCTTTCCGGTGAGATACGTGATGAAGATGTAAATGAAATAATAGATATCTGCATAAGTAATGAAGTCGGAGAATGTTACATACCACTCAAAGAAAAAATAGGAATACGTTCAGATATATTCAATGCAATTAGGAGACTGGATGTACTATCGGACTTTCTTGAGGATGACAGTATCACAGAAGTAATGATAAATGGAACGAATTCGATTTTCTATGAACAGGAAGGAAGGATAAAGAAATCAGACAGATGTTTTGAAGATTCGGACAGGCTGACGACCGTTATTCAGCAGATAGTTGGTGCAGCGGACAGAATGGTGAATGAATCCAATCCGATAGTAGATGTGATTTTATCTGATGGTTCGAGAGTAAATGTAGTTTTAAATGGTATTTCGGTTGATGGAAGTGCAGTAACTATAAGGAAATTTTCTAAAAACACCATTGATATGAAACGGTTGATAGAGCTTGATGCAATCGATGAAAAAACGGCGGGTTTCATGGAGCTTCTGGTGGCATCGGGATACAACATATTTATATCAGGCGGTACGGGAGCAGGTAAGACTACTTTTATGGGGGCACTTACAGAGTATATTCCGGATGATGAAAGAGTAATAACTATAGAAGACAGTGCAGAACTTAAAGTTATCGGGGTGGACAATCTTGTAAGACTGGAAGCCAGGAATGCGAATGTAGAAGGTAAAAACATGATTACTATACGGGAACTTATAAAGTGTAGTCTAAGAATGAGACCGGATAGGATAATTGTCGGTGAGGTCCGTGATGCCGCAGCTATTGATATGCTTCAGGCTATGAATACAGGACATGACGGAAGTTTGTCCACCGGTCATGCGAATTCTGCACATGAAATGTTACTCAGATTGGAATCAATGGTGCTGATGGGAGCAGACCTTCCTTTAAAGGCAGTAAGACAGCAGATCACTTCGGCTATAGATATTGTAGTGCATTTGGGAAGGTTGAGGGACAAATCAAGAAAAGTTTTGGAAATCAGAGAGGTAATGGGAATGGAAAATGATGAAATAGTAACTAGAGAACTATATAGATTCGTAGAAACGGATGTAAAACAGGAAAAAGTTATAGGCGAGCTACGCAAGATGAATGATCTCATCAATGTAGGAAAGCTTACTAATGCAGGCCTTTTAAAAATATATAAGGAAAGGTTTGTTTAAATACATGAAAAGAAATCTGGATATTAAGGCGCTGGTCTTGGGAATAATACTTGCTATGGGCGCGGCTTTAGTTTTTTATAACAGTTTATTTGGGTTGATACCAGCAAGTATAGTGGGAATTTATGTTTATCAAGTGGTTCGTAAGAATAATCAGGAGAGAGAAAGACTAAAGCGTCTTGGAGAATTAAAAAGTATGATGGTTTCTTTTCAATCTTCTCTTGCAGCCGGGAAATCAATGGAAAGTGCAATTGGTATGGCAAAGAGTGACCTGGTGAAAATGTATGGTGAAAAATGTAAAACAGTGACGGCTTTAGAACTGGTTGAAGGAAAGTTAACATTAAAGATTTCATTAGAACAGTCACTAAAAGAATTTGCAGTGGATATAGGCATAAGAGAAGCGGAGGATTTTGCAATTGTGATATCTACTATTAAAAGAACCGGAGGAAATGCGGTAAAGGTCATAAAAGATACCGTAGAGAGGATTATCAGCGATATCGAACTCAGAGAAGAACTGGCGACTATCGTGGCTGCCAAAAGACTTGAATTAATGATCATGGTCTATATGCCGGCTGTGCTGAGTTTATTTTTAAGAATTACCAATAAGGGATTTCTGGATCCTCTTTATAAAAGTGTCCCGGGAATCATTATCATGACAATCCTTATGTTGTCTAATATCGGAGCGGATTATCTGGGAAGAAGAATAGTAGATATCATGTAATAAAAAAAGG
>JAFWSY010000205.1 GCA_017519155.1 Eubacterium sp. | reverse complement strand
GTAACGGCAATAACAAATATAAGAAGAGTACGATCGATACGATGGCAAATCTCTTTACTCTCGGTATCGAAGGACTCTTTAACTATTATGCAAATAACGGTGGTCTTTCAACAGGACGTCTCGGAGGCGTATCATCCATCCGTCTTGACTATAAAACAGATATTACAGTTCAGTTACGCCGTATTCTTACGAAACGCTTTATCTTAAGCAGTTTGTCGGAAGCACCTATGTTCCGTATCAGAATGTCTGGAAGATGAACAGGGATTACAGAACTCCTGAGGGGCAGAATCATAATGAGGTAGAGGCACTTAAGAAGGCTTACGAGGATAAGGCGGATTATTCTGCACAGGGTAAGCTCCTTATAACAAATGTTGACGCACAGGCAGGAGTTTATCTTCCGTATTATTCTGATGATACAAATAATATGGTCTATTATGAACAGACAAAAGAATATACATATTATCCGATGTTCTATGGAACTGATTATGATCTGGAGGAGGTCGAGATCGGAGATGAATTCCTTGAGATACCGGATGCCAACAGAGATGTTATAGAGGATTTCTGTCAGCAAAGGAATTTCCACGGAAGCTCTGAAGAGATAATCTCTCAGGTTAAAGAGTATTTCCAGGAGAATATACCTTACACAATAAAACCGGGTGCAACCCCGAGAAGATCAGACTTTGTTAATTATTTCCTTACCAAGAACAAGAAGGGTTACTGTGCGCATTTCGCAAGCTCGACTGCGCTGATACTCAGATATTACGGCATTCCTACAAGATATTGCGAGGGATATGCTATATCTTATGAGCAGATGACAAGAGACGGTGTTCTTGTAGATGATGCAGAGTACAGTGATTACTATAACGGATATTCGGCTATCGGTGAGACAGCGCTTATCTCGGTAAATGCTACTGACGCGGATGCTCATGCCTGGGTTGAGGCATATATTGACGGAAAGGGCTGGACAGTAGTTGAGGCAACTCCTGCAGTCAGCGAGGATGATCTGGTTGATTTCTGGAGTGAGTTCAGCAGAGCCATTTCAGGAAATGATGACGGTAACGAAGAAGTAGAGAATGGCGGAGGCTTCAACTTCCGTATCAATGACAACTTTATCAGAAAGCTTGCAGTTGTCGTAATGACTATATTTATCGTTGGTGTGCTTATCTTTGGAGCGATATTTATCTATCCGGTGATAAAGTATAGATTTTTATATGCGCGTGCAGGCAGCAGCGATAAGCTTATTATGAAATATATGAGATATATCAAGAAGCTTAAGCGCCGCGATAAGGAGTTCAGGAACTGTATCAATTACGAAGAACAGCTTGACTATTTGATACAGAGTGGTAAAATGACGTGCACAGAAGGAGATAAGGAAAAACTCCTTGATATTCTTAGAAGAGCAGGCTTTTCTGCAAATGAGATCAGTGTATCTGAGAAGGAATTTGCGGAAGGCATAATCTATAAATGATATAATCAGGCGGCAGCGCCGGGTAAACCGAAACCGCCGCATTGTAGAGGCTTTTTACAGCCGGAGAGTTATACGAGGTGACGCTTTATGTCAATTATTGAATACGAAAAAGCGCTGAAATACGGAGTTAGAGCATATAAGACAGCTTTGCAGAAGGGTCGTCATCCGTACCTTCCTGTTCTTGATGAGATAATTCAGGAAAATGATATCCTTCAGGAGAAGAATATGGGAGTGATCTGTATTCCGCTCAGCAGAGTTGTAGGTACAAGTACAAGGAGCAGAACATATTCTTTCGCAAGCAATTTCATGCCTATTCTTGGGCTTAAGACGGAATTTGCATATAAATGGTCGGCTCTTGCCGATGCACAGATGAATGAAGGCATCAGAGATCCAATCAAGGTTTACGAATATCTGAATTATTACTATGTCATCGAGGGCAACAAGCGTGTCAGTGTCATGAAGTTTTATGACGCTCTTGAGATACCTGCAGAGGTTATACGTAAGATCCCGAGAAAGACAGATGATAAAGAGATCAGAATATATTATGAATTTATGGAATTTAACGCTGTCACAGGCATAAATGACATCTGGATGACTGAGGAAGGAAACTTCCAGAAGATCATGGAGAAGGTCATGAAGTCGAAGGCAGAGAAGGCTGAGAGTGACAGACTTAACGCTGAAAACCCTGAGTATATCGGCAGGACAGATATACTGACCGCTCCGGGAAGCATCAGGGATGAGGATATATCTGTATGGACAGATGATGATACGAAGAACTTTATGTCTGCGCTCTACAAATTCCGTGAGGCTTTTGATGCAAAGGGCGGCAAGAAGCTTGAGAACATTACTACAGGCGATGCGTTCCTTGCCTTCCTGGATGTTTATGATTTTTATGAAGCAGTAAATATGTCTTCTGAAGAGATGAAGAGGGCGGTTGCAAATACCTGGGAGGAATACCTTACAAAGGATCAGAACGAGGTGCTAGATATCAGTCTTACTCCTCCTGAGGAAGGTAAGAAATCCCTCTTCGGTCAGATGTTTGCACCGAACTTCTCAGCAAGTAAGCCGCTGAAGGTTGCATTTATCTATGACAGGGATCCTATGACTTCGGACTTCCTGTACACTCACGAGCTGGGAAGAAATCATTTGAAAGAGGTTTTCGGTGATAAGATATCGACTCTCAAGATAACCTCGGCAAGTAATGAGGACGAGGCGATAGCTGCTATAGAAGAGCTGATCGAGAAGGAAAAGTGCGAGGTCATCTTTACAACAACCTCACAGCTTATCGATGCAAGCCTTAAGTGTGCGGTTAAATATCCGAATGTTAAGATACTGAACTGCTCACTGAATACCTCGCATAGATACATCAGAACATATTATGCGAGACTGTATGAGGCAAAATTTCTTTCGGGAATGATAGCCGGAGCACTTACGGAAACGGATAAGCTCGGTTATCTTGCCGATTATCCGATATATGGTATGACAGCAAATATAAATGCATTTGCTATGGGCGCGAGAATGGTCAATCCGCGCGCTACGGTAAGCCTTAAATGGACGACCCTTAAGGAGGATGGTAAGAAATCCGATCTTTACAGGGAGTTCTTTGAATCGGGCGTTGATTATATCTCAGACCAGGATATGATCACTCCGAGAAATGCATCCAGAAGATTCGGTATGTATAAGCTTTCTGCGGGAGAGCCTGAGAATATAGCCATGCCGGTATATAACTGGGGCGTATTATATGAAAGAATTGTCCGTTATATCATGAATGATTCATGGGATGATACGGACAGCGGAAATGCAGGAATTCCTATCAATTACTGGTGGGGCCTTTCTGCAGGGGTTATAGATCTGATACTGTCTAAGAAGGTTCCTGATGGAATCGGAAGACTGGTAAAAACGATCAAGGGTATGATCACGGATGGAAGCTTTGCTCCGTTCTATGGAAGTATTATCGGACAGGACGGAGAAGAGAAAAATGGGGAAGGAAGGCTCATGCCTCCGGAAGAGATAATGACTATGGACTGGCTTGTTGAGAATGTGGATGGAATAATACCGGTTATAGACAGTCTCAAGGAAAGAGCGAGAGGAATCGTTGAGCTTAAGGGTGTATTAAAGGACGATGAGAATACTGGCAGTAGCGGATCTGGAATCTAAATTTTACTGGGATTTTTTTGAGAAGAGCAAGCTGGAAGGGATTGATCTTATAATATCCGCAGGGGACCTTGATCCGCACTATCTCTCATTTCTTGCAACCTATGCAAAGTGTCCGGTCCTGTATGTTCACGGCAACCATGACTATAAATATGAGAAGATACCACCGGATGGATGTGAATGTATCGAGGATAAGATATATAATTACAAGGGCGTAAGGATACTTGGACTTGGCGGAAGCATGAAGTATAATATGGGCGAAGAATCTCTTCATCAGTATACCGAAAAGGATATGGCCAGAAGAGTCAGAAAAATGAGGCTTAAGCTGATGAAAAACCATGGAGTGGATATTCTGGTGACACATTCACCTGCGTATAATCTTCATGACGGCGAGGATCTTCCGCACAGAGGTTTTCAGTGCTTTTATAAGATACTGGACAAATACAGTCCGGGGCTTTTCATCCACGGACATGTTCACAGAACCTATGGCAGACAGTACGTTCAGCAGTACTCATATAAAG
>JAFWSY010000204.1 GCA_017519155.1 Eubacterium sp. | reverse complement strand
AGGAATGAGATACTTAAGTATCTAAGTATAAATAGAACCGTCGGACAGACGGGGATAGCTCGTGTATGCTGTAATCATTAGATTACTCGAACGAGAAGCCCCCACTTCTTAGCGAAGCGAAAGTGGTGGGAGTATGTCACAGCGGTTATCTTTGGAGGAGCTATCTTAGGGGGTGGTCTGTCACTTATCCTTCGTTTCGGAGGATGTATAGATGGTTCTGAGATTCTGGCAAATGTGATCGTAAGCCGTTTGTCTGAGAAGAAGGGACTGAATATGAGCATGATGGGGATATTGATTGGATTCAATGCCTGTGTATATACGGCTGCATTTATTCTGATCAACAGAAACAGTGCGCTTCTCAGTCTGCTGGTTTATATAATAGCTACTGCGGTTATTGATCATTTTACTGATAGATTTGAGGCTATAAAGCAGGTAACAATCATAACGAAGAATCCTGATAAGATAGTTACATGGATTCGAAAGGATATGAAGAAAACCTGTACGGTTATGGATTCTTCAGGTGCAGTATCCGGAGATAACAAAACTATTATCTGCTATGTAACATATTTTGAGCTTCAGAAATTCAGAGAATATATCAAGGATTTGGGCGACAATACATTTGTGACAGTAACTACCATAGATGAAATAATGCTGAGTCATTAACAGGATGAAAAGATTATAATCTAAATAGGCTATGTGCAAAAAAAGGCTGAAATCATGTATCCTTCAAATATTCTAAAAAACAGTGCAACACTTTGAACCTTCTGTGATACTTATGAGTTAAAGAGTTGCTGATAATGGCAAAAAAAAAATAGACATGATGTTTGGAACACATCACAGAAAGGGAAAGACTATGAAGAAAAGAACATTATTTTTATCGATCACATTAGTATGGATGATGTCATTGGCAGGTTGTTCAGGTAACAAGAAACAGGCCGCAAGTATGCAGGTGCAGGCTGAAAACACAGAAGAATTAGTGGAGGAAAGTGCTGAAATGACAGGTCCTAAACTTGGCGGTTGGACGGTGGCTCAAAGTACAGAGATTACCGATGATTTAAAAGCCAAATTCGATAAGGCCACCGAAACTCTTTGCGGAGCAGAGTATAAACCGGTAGCAGTTCTCAGCACCCAGATAGTTTCAGGAACAAATTATGCATTTTTATGTACTTCCGAACCCAGTGTTGAAGAATTAAAGACTGCACCGAATTGGGCTATTGTATATATCTACGAGAATCTTGAAGGAAACTGTGAGATGACTTCTTCTGAACTTATTGATGTAGCAGCTTCATCAGATAAAAGCTCTGTTCAGATTTGTGATGATTTGGGTGAAGCTCTTCCGGGTGGATGGGAATTACCGGAATCATATGATATAACAGACGATGAGAAGAAAGCTTTTGAAGAAGCTATCAAAGATACTGATGGAGTAAATTATGAGCCGATGATGATTATTGGTACTCAGGTGGTTTCGGGAACTAATTATGCATTCCTTTGTAAAGCAGAGGCTGTTTCTCCGGAAGCTGAGTCTTACTGGTCAGTAGTCTATGTATATAAAAATCTTGATGGAAAGAGTGAACTCCTGAATATAGCTGCAATGGAATAGACTATTTATTGATAAAAACTATAAAAAGTGTGTCGAAGACAATCAGTTCTAAAGTTCTACGGCACACTTTTTCCTTGTTTTTAGTGCTGAAAAAAACTATAATAAACAAAGGGTGTAGTTTGATATAATGAATGAAGACGCGAGCATAAAAAACAGGAGGTTTTTTGTTATGGCTAAGTATAATGTTTGTGGATTAGAAATCGATACAGAAGATATAATTCAGGGTGCTGCAATAGGTGCCGGAATTGCATTTGTTATTGTTGGAATTAAGAAGTTTTTTGATGCAAGATCTCTTCGTTTTGAACAGGATGAACTGGATTATGACGAAGATGAAATAATGGATGAAATCCTTCTTGAGGAATATAAAGAAGAAAGAAGAGAGGAACTTATAAGAGCTGAAAAAGTGAGTGTGCTTAGTGGTGCATTTTCAGTTGCTTTCGGAAGTCTTCTTGCTGCAGTTGGAATCATTGGATTTACTCCGATCAAGAAAACTATTGTAAATAAGTTGCCTGAGATAGATATCAAGGATAAGGTTGCAGAACTGGGAATAAAGGATAGGATCGCTGATATTGGAATCAGGGAAAAGGTGGCAGACCTTGACCTTAAGGAGAAGATAAACAGACTTGATATTAAGGATAAAATTGCCGCATTAGATATAAAGGATAAGATATCAGGATTTGATATAGTAGAGAAGATTCCTGTTTTCGTTATCAAGAAGAAGCTTTCTGATGCTGACTTCATGAAGCTTATTGCTAAGTACGATGTTGATGATCTGAAGGATAAATTATCCAGAGTGATCGGAAAGTAATTAGCAGCTATTCATTTTACATGAAAAAATGTTTTAGGTATTAGCGTGTAACGCCGGGGGGATGTAACTGTGCTGACCAAATATGTGAGAAGAGATATTCGTCGTGAAGGACTTAAGAATCTGAAGAGAAGATATTATCTGAATATTCTTATCATATTTGTTGTATCTGTTATTGTCAACGGCGGATACCATATGGCCACCAGAAGATTTGAGATGCCTATTGATTCAACCCTTAACACCGCCATGAGTGTTATGGAGAATAATGGCAATATTGAGAATATAGAAGATCTTGAAAAATTAGAAGATCTGGAGAAGATAGAAAAGATAGAGGATTTGGGTGACGCAGGTCTCAGCAGTACCATGGGCCTGGATTCTAATCTTTCCAATTCCCAGATATTATTAAAATTCATATTGAATGTATTTGATATAGAGAACCCTCCGAGCCCGGAGAGTGTTTCTACTACGTCTGCCAAATATTACGGAGGAGTGGCTTCTGTTTTTGTCAATGAGATAACAGGAAGTCAGTCCTTCGTTTTTGGTATTATAAACGGTGTCAATGAAGTCGTATTCAGAGGCAGGGTTGCTAGTTCTGTCATAATCTTTATCTTTGCTGTTATTTCCATATTTTTATTTATATTTGTGAAAAATGTAATCGTAGTCGGTAAGAACAGATATTATCTGGAGCAGAGAAGGTATCATGATACCGGCCCCGGAGAACTGCTGTTCCCATATAAGAATAAGAGACTTAAGAATATCTCGACTATCATGCTTTTTAAGTATCTGTTCCAACTACTCTGGGATCTGACTATAGTCGGAGGTATCATCAAGCGTTATGAGTATCTGCTTATTCCGTATATTGTTGCGGAGAATCCCGAGATAAACCGCAAGGATGCTTTTAAGATATCTAAGCAGCTGATGATGGGAAATAAATACAAAGCCTTTCTTATCGATTTCTCATTCCTTCCATGGTTTATACTTTCATATTTTACATTTAACCTGTCTGCGCTTTTCTTCTCTGATGCTTATATAGAGTGCGTCAGAGCGGAAATGTATATGAGAATAAGAAATGAGCGTAAGGACGAACTGGAGCTTGCACTTCGTAAATGGCTGAATGATGATATGCTCGCTATAGATCATATCGAGGAGTCTGAGCATCCTTCAGGCGTTGAAGTGCTGGATATACCGACAGTCGATATACATTCATTCAAGCATGACTATATGAGAAAGTATTCGTTCCTTTCTCTTGTACAGCTGTTCTTTACCTATTCCCTTGTGGGCTGGATATGGGAGATGGCATTTTACCTTGCAACCACCGGTCAGTTTGTCAACAGAGGAACTATGCATGGTCCGTGGCTTCCTATATATGGCTGTGGCGGAATGCTTATAATACTTTTACTTAAACCATTCAGAGAAAAACCGGGACAACTCTTTTTAGGTACTGTAGTAGTCTGTGGTGGAGTGGAGTATTTCACTTCCTGGATATTGGAAAAACTGTTTGATGCAAAGTGGTGGGACTATACAGGGTATTTCCTGAATGTAAACGGAAGGATATGCTTCGAGGGTCTGCTCGTCTTTGGTATGGCAGGTCTTGCATTTACATATATCATTTCACCTATGCTGGATGATATATATAAGAAAGTAAAAGAAAAATACAGATGGATAATATGCATCGCACTCATGATACTGTTTGTGCTTGACTTTATATGGTCCATGATGAGTCCGAATGTAGGTGAAGGAATCACCTCGGGTCTGGTATAATAAAAAATGTGTCGGGATTCCGACACATTTTTTTGATGACGTTTTGGTGACAGTTTAAACAAAAGTTCAACTGTCACCTTTTTATAATAATTTTACGATTAAATTCTCGGCTGCGTTTGCGTCTGTGAGGCGGCCGGTTTTTACATTCAGATCCGCCTGCTGACAAAGATCCAGAGCTCTGAGTATTTCGCTGTGTTTGTAGTTCTTACAAATTGATATATATTTTCTGGTTACAAATTCACGGGTTTTAAGATACGCCGTGATTTTAGAAGAATCTGCGCCCTCTGTAAGCATCTCACTTACCTGGACAAGCTGATTGAACTGTCTTGTTATCAGGAAAATGATGGTCATTGGCTTGGTCTTTAATATACAGAGATCGTTATACAGGGACAGTGCGGTTTTGCCGTCCTTTCTGGACAGTGCTTCACACATGTCGAATATCTTATCTTCTACCGGATTTACACATACGGTTTCCACATCCTTATCTGTTATCTCACCACGTTCCATGCAGTAATCGTGAAGCTTGAGGGCTTCATTTTTTAGCATGTTCATATCATTTCCGACGGTACCGATAAGTTTTTCGGGAACGGTCATTTTTATCTTAAGGTTGTCCTCGGCAAGTATTGAAGATACCCATTTGGAGAGAGTGTCGAAATCGGGCGACTGAAATTCCAGACAGGCCGCATATTCTGATTTTGAAAGAAGTGTATAAGGTTTCTTTCTTTTATCAACCTTGGTTTCGCAGAATATAAGTATATTCGTATCGCTCATCTCATCGATTGAGGAAAGAATTGACTCTTCGGACTTGTCAAATATACCGCTGTCTTCAACAAGGATTGTTCTATGCTCGGCTAAAAAAGGCATGGTAATCATGTCTCCGTACACACTGTCGGGACTAAAGGTGTCCGAGGTGTAGGAGGTAAAGTTCATGGTATCACCTTCCTGAACCAGTGCTTTGACAAGCATATCCCTGTACTGGTTGACGAGATACCTTTCATCACCATATAACAGATAGATTCTGGAGAAATTACCGGAATCTATATGTGAGCGTATGGTCTTCATGGATTCTGTTGTAGGGTTGTTTTTTGTTTTTCTATTATATTCAGCCATAGCTAGAGTATAAACTTACAGGTGGTTATCGGCAAGGGGAAAATAGATATACATATAAATCCTTGTAGAGTTTTTTTATTATAAATGATAAAATATGTTTGGGTATTTTGTGGTTTTCTGGTTGATTGATGAGATACGTTCTGCATATCATAACCATAACTTATAGATGAGGGTAATCAATATGGAGAATAATAAGGCTACGAATTATTGGGTTAAAATGTTCCTGGTCTGCATGATAGGACTGGGAATAAATATGTTGGGGTATTTTCTGGTAAGGACAGCGGATCTTCCAATATATCTTGATAGTGTTGGTACGGTCATCATAGCTGCTATAGGAGGATATCTTCCGGGAATAATAGCCGGACTTGCAACGAATCTGCTCAGAGGAGCTCTTTTCAGTACTGAGGATGTGTATTATGCCGTTATTAATGTACTTATAGCTGTATGTACAGGATTCTTCTCACGAAAAGGCCTTCTGAAAAGACCTATGGGGGTTCTGGGATTTGCCTGTCTTCTTTCTCTTATAGGTTTCGTACACAATGCTCTTTTTCAGTGGTTTACAGTTGATATCTATGGCGGAGTGGAAGCCTTAAGGTCACATCTGTATAATGATCTTTTTTATGAAGTGTTTGATAAAACACTTACAGTTATAATTCTTCTTCTGGTTTTAAAATTTGTTCCCCAGAGTATTAAGGATAAACTTAAAATGGAGGGCTGGCTTCAGACGCCTCTTTCAGATGAGGAGATCGAGGAGATACAGCAGGGAAACAGCCGCGTGTTTTCTCTTAGAGGAAAGATTCTTTTTCTTCTGATATCTGCCTGTGTTGCCGTAGGTGTAGTAGCTATGGTCATAACGGTGGTGCTTTACAGGAAGTACACCATAGAGGAACATGAGAAACTTGCGCAGGGAACTACCAGCCTTGTTAAAAGTATCATAGATCCGGAAGCGGTGGATACGTATCTGAAAGAAGGAGAAAAAGCTCCCGGATATCTAGAAACCGAACAAAGACTTTACAATATAAAGGAAAGCTCTTCTGACATAGAGTATATATATGTATATAAGATTGAAAAAGATGGCTGCCATGTGGTATTTGATCTGGACACCGAAGAACTAAAAGGTGGAGAGCCTGGAGATATTGTTCCGTTTGATGAATCCTTTAATGATATGATTTCGACGCTTCTTACAGGTGGAAGGATAGATCCTATAGTGTCAGACGACACTTATGGATATCTGATAACAGCGTATGAACCTGTTTATGATTCTCAGGGGAAATGTACCTGTTATGCAGCAGCAGATATAGCTATGAATCTTGTGAAAACCAAGGAGATCAGCTTTATGATCAAGCTGGTATCAGTCTTTTTGGGCTTCTTTATATTCGTAGTTGCTTTAGGACTTTGGCTCTCTGAATATAATGTAATAATTCCGGTAAATACAATGGCAGTAAGTGCCAGTGCATTTGCCTATGATAACGAAGAAGCGCTGGAGGAAAATGTTGAAAGGATAAAGAAGCTTAAGATACATACCGGAGATGAAATCGAAAATATGTATGAGGCATTTTCCAAGACTACTGAAAACAGCGTGGAATATCTGAATGCGCTTCAGACTAAAACACAGACTATTGCAAAGATGCAGAATGCACTTATTCTGGTGCTGGCAGATATAGTTGAAAACCGTGATGAGGATACGGGTGATCACGTCCGTAAGACTGCTGCTTATACAAGAATAATCATGGAAAAGCTTCTGGAAATGAACTGCTACACAGATCAGCTTACCCCACAGTTTATGTATGATGTTGAGCATTCTGCTCCGCTTCATGATATAGGAAAGATACAGGTTTCTGATACTATTCTTAATAAACCGGGCAAGCTGACGGACGAAGAGTTTGAGATAATGAAGACTCATACTACGGCCGGCGGAGAGATCCTAGACCAGGTTATTGAAAAAGTTCCTGAGTCCAGTTACCTTATTGAGGCTAAAAACCTGGCCGAGTACCATCACGAGAAATGGAATGGTAAAGGCTATCCTCATGGGCTTAAGGGTGAGGATATACCGCTCAGCGCAAGAATAATGGCAGTAGCTGATGTATTTGATGCACTGGTTTCTGAACGAGTTTATAAGAAAGCTTTTCCTTTTGAGAAAGCAATGAGCATAATCAAGGAGGATGCGGGAACACATTTTGACCCAAATGTGGCAGAAGCTTTTATACAATCTGCAGACAGGGTCAGAGAGGTAATGGATTATTTCAATGAAAAAAACAATACTTCTGATAGAGGATGATTACGCCCTGGCTATGGGAACTACATATACTTTGCAAGCCGAAGGGTATGAAGTTATACATGCAAAGAATTTATCCGAGGCAAGACAGGTTTTTAGTGAGCCGGTGGATATAATCCTTCTGGATGTTATGCTTCCTGATGGAGATGGTTTTTCTTTTTTGGAGGAGCTGATCTCCAAAGAGATAGATATACCGGTGGTTTTCTCAACTGCTGTTGGAGACGAAGCGAATATCGTAAGGGGTCTGGACCTTGGAGCGGATGATTATATAACAAAGCCCTATAAGGTTAAGGAGATGCTCTCCCGAATAGCTGCAGTTCTGAGGAGACAGGAGAGAGCCATGAAGGCTGCAGGGAAAATGATCGATACCAAAGAGCCTGAAGGTAATGAGACGGATAATCCGGTTGGAAATGAAGATGAGATATCCTTTGGCAGACACATTTTCAGTGTAGGTGCTTTCAGACTTTATAAAGAGGGCGAGGTTGTGGAATGCACTCCGGCAGAGCTTAGACTTCTGAGAGAATTTCTCTTTAATAAGGGGATTGTGATAACCAGAAATCAGCTGATGCAGCGCCTCTATGATACGGAGAATGCTTTCATAGATGACAATACTCTTTCTGTTTATATCAAGAGACTCAGAGATAAGCTGGGAGAGGATTCGGCCTTTATAAAAACAGTGAAAGGAATCGGATACAGATTCGAGGACTGACATGAACAGTAATTACGAACGAGATAATTTCAAAAAAAGATACTGGCTGATAGCAGGAGGATTTCTTGTTATCAGCTTATCTTTGATATGCGCTTTATGCAGCGGGGCATCCGGAATTGGAAAAATGATCGGAGGGGTTATTTTTGTCCTGGAGCTTATTATGACGGTTGTGCTTTTTGTTTTTACAAGAAGAAATGTGTACAAGGCCTACAGTTCTATTGATAATGCTTCCGATATGATGCTGGAGATTATAGAGGGGAAAGATGTGAAGCCTTCCATGCAGCTGGAGGAGGGCAGCATCGGAATCTTATACAACAACTTTGATAAGCTGATAAATATGTTTAAGGAAGGCAAACGAAAGGAACAGAGTGAGAAGGAATACCTGAGAGATGTTATGTCTGATATATCTCATCAGCTTAAGACTCCCCTTGCGTCCATGGAAGTGTTTATAGATCTTCTTCTGAATGACAAGGTTCAGTCCGTAGAGGAACAAAAGAAGATTCTGACGGAAACCGAAAATCAGGTCAGCCGTATGGAGTGGATGGTACTGTCCATGCTTAAGCTTGCTCGTATAGAAGCGGGGGCGGTGACATTTGACATAAAAGAGGTGAATCTTAAAACTCTGCTTGAAGAGGTTAGAGGCGGAACTCATTATCTTACGGACTCCAGGAATCAGAGACTGACAATAGTGTGTCCCGAAGAAATAAATATAAAAGCTGATTACGATTGGATGGTTGAAGCTGTTATAAATATCGTCAAAAATGCGTCGGACTACTCTGATCTGGATAAACAGGATTCGGAGATCAGAATAGATGTGGAACAGAATTCGGTCTTTACCAGAATTAATATCCGGGATCAGGGTATAGGAATGTCAGAGGAAACCATGACTCATATCTTTGAAAGATTTTACCGGGCAAGTAATGAAGTAAATCCCAACAGTGTCGGAATCGGTCTTTCGCTGTCCAAGTCTATAATAGAGGGGATGGGTGGCCGGATCACTGTAGAAAGCAAGCTGGGTGAAGGAAGCTGCTTTAAGCTGTCTTTTGATACTTTGACAGGTGATAAAAAATAATGTTGACAGAATTGGTCGAACGTGTTAGACTACGAACATAGTCGAATGCATTAGACCAAATAAAGAGGTAATTAGAAATGGAAACACCAAAGGTTTTTGAAAGTGAATACAGATTCTGTCTGATCCTGTGGGAGCATGAGCCCATTAAGAGTACAGAGCTTGCAAAGCTGTGCGAGGCGGAGCTGGGATGGAAGAAAGCAACTACCTATACGGTTATAAAAAGGCTTTCGGAGCGAAATGTGATCAAAAGCGAAAATGCCGTTATTACTTCTCTTGTATCTAAGGAGGAGGTCCAGACAGCCGAGATAGATGATATGGTTGACAGGACATTTTCGGGAAGTATACCTGATTTTCTGGCGGCATTCTCCAAAAGCAGAAAGCTCTCGAAGAAGGAAATAAATGAAATACAGAGGCTTATAGACGAATATAAGGATTAATTATATGGTAGATATATTTTTAAAACTTCTGAATATAAGCTTATCCGCAAGTCTTCTTATAGCTGCGTGTATCATAATAAGATATGCTTTTAAAAGTATGCCCAAATATATGAGATGTATCCTGTGGGTACTGGTACTGGTTAGACTGGTATGCCCGTTCAGGCTGGAGAGTTCCTTCAGTCTCCTTCCCCAGAAGGATGCTTTTGTTTTCGAGGATACATCCGTGACTGATACAAAAGCAGATGATACACCCGGGAAATACGTAATGACAAATGATGTATCTGATGGAAAGATCAGAACGTTAATCCTTGCGAAAACTAACGGCAAAGAAGAATTGTCAGCTGTAGCTCAGCAGCCTGAAGAAATCGATGTAACAAATGATCGAGAGGCAGGTGGCATAATTAATAAAGCTGATATATTACTGCTTCTGTCAGTGATATGGATCATTGGTATAGTTGTGTCATTAATATACGGAATAGTTGCTTACATAAGACTTATCAGGTGCGTGGATGATGCTGTAAGGCTGAAGGAAAATGTATATCAGTCTGACAGGGTAGCAACTCCTTTTGTACTAGGTATATTCAAAACCAGAATATACATCCCGTATAATCTTTCGGAAAAGGAGCTGTTCTTTGTGCTGAGTCACGAGAGAGCACACATTTCCCGAAAAGACCACATGCTTAAGCCGGCTGCATATCTGATATCATGCATATATTGGTTTAATCCGCTTGTATGGGTCAGCTATATGCTTCTTTGCAGGGATATAGAGCTTGCCTGCGATGAAAAGGCCATCAGAAGAATCGGTTATAACAATAGGAAAGAGTATTCACAATCAATCCTGGACCTGAGTGTGCCGAAAAAATATATATCGGCATGTCCTGTGGCTTTTGGTGAAACAGGAGTTAAGGAAAGGGTAAAAAGTGTACTGAATATGAAGAAAGGAACAGCAATTGCCGCTATAATCAGTGCGGTATTAATAATAATAGTCGGAGTGGGATTTCTCACATACCCCAAAACAAAAAAGAACGGAAATAAAGAGAAGACTACGGGTTCGGTTACAGAATCGACAACAGAATCGAACTTTGGTCAGACTGCAGATAATAAGGAGGAAAGCAAGTCTGAAGCTGCTACGGAAGAAAAACAGTCACCGACAGAGGCTTCAAAAGATACAAAGGAAACAAAAGATAAAACATTTACAGATGCAATATCAGATAAAGTGGCTGATATAAATATTAAAGATATAGAGTCAGTCAGAGATAGCAATGAGGCTATAAAGGATATAGTAAAGAAGATTGCTGTTGATGACAGTATAGGCGGTGATAGCTCAGATATCAAAGTGACTCTGGTTGATTCTCCTATAGAAGGTGGAGTTAATTTTAAATCAGAGGATTCTAACCATGAATATACAATTTATCTAGATGAAGAAGCAGCAGGATCAAGTGGTAATTTGGTAATATATACAGAAACCTCAAAAGAAGATGGAAATGAGGTTAAGGTGATTACTTCAAAAGTAGAGCCTTGCAGCTATGAATCAGGTGAAGAGGCGCAGGATATCTTCGAAGAAGAAGAACCGGTTGAGGTAGATGCGCCAGAGGAAAGCATTGATTATTCATATGAAGAGGAACCTGAGAATGCACCTGCTGAAGAGCCGGAAATAGTTGTAGATGTTGATGATTTTGATGATGAGAATACTCCATATGTAATAAGCGAGGTTTATGGATTAGAAAACAGTGATGTTGTATATATATGTAATGACTGTAAAGAGAAGAATGCAGCTTCAAAGGTAAGTCTGGATATAAAGTCTGTTATATCCGGAACAGTACAGAGATGTGGCTATGATGATGAAAGAGGAAATTATATCGAAATAAAAGATGAAAATGGACATGTATATACATACACCCATCTGCAGGAAAAGCCATCCTTTAAAGCGCAGGATACAGTAAAGGAAGGTCAGGTTATCGGTAAAACCGGAAATTCCGGAAAGGGACCGAAGCTGCCTAGTCTTCAGATTACATTGACTGATAAAAACGGAAATCCAAAGAATATCCAGATATATATGACAAGTAGTTACGAAGGTCATTAGGATTTAGGATGTAATAAAGTTATAGATGCAATCTTACTAAATTGTAAGATTGCATCTTTTATTTTGTCACGGGAATGTAAGATTGACATGTTAATCTAAAACTATAAAGTGAAATACTACGTGTATAAAGGGACTTAAGCAGTGATACCCCGATGTTCATAAAAAAGGAGATGCGATGGATAATATAGTTGAATTAAGAGGAGTAACTAAAATATACGGTGAAAAGGAGAATCAGGTACTGGCGCTCCATAATATAAACCTTGAGATAGAAAGAGGAAGCATGGTATCCATAGTCGGTGCTTCCGGAAGCGGCAAGTCCACACTGCTGAATATAATGGGTGGAGTTGATACTCCGTCAGATGGAACGGTTATTGTCGATGGAAAGGAAATCACCAAGTATAACGATGATGAGCTGAGTATCTTCAGAAGAAGAAAGGTTGGTTTTATCTTCCAGGCTTACCATCTGATTCCGGTTCTTACGGTTGAGGAGAATATAAAGATGCCGGTGCTTCTGGATCACAGAAAACCGGATAAAGAGTATATAGATCATATAATCGAGCTGCTGGGGCTTTCCGAAAGAAGAAGACATCTTCCCAATCAGCTTTCAGGTGGACAGCAGCAGAGATGTGCCATAGCAAGAGCCCTTGCCAACAGCCCGTCACTGGTACTGGCAGATGAGCCTACGGGCGCTCTTGATTCAAAGAATGGTCAGGAGGTTATGGACCTTCTGATGAAATCAGTTCATGACATAGGTCAGACTCTTGTGATCATTACACATAACATGGACCTTGCCAGGGAAGCCGACCGCATCATAAAGATTAAAGATGGAGAGATCGAATAGAAAAAGGTGACAATTTTTCATCTGATAAAAAAGTGTCATCTTTTTGAAAAGGGAGAGTTATGGAAGATTACAGGGAACTGGGAAGCAAGTATCTCAGTGTTAATAAGAAAAGATCGTTTATTACGGTGGTAGGCTGTTTTATTGTGGCGGCCGGTCTGTTCATGTTTCTGAATACGCTTGTCTGCTGGGGTGAAAAATGCAGAATAGACGCAAGGAAGGATGAAGACTACGAGATAGTTATCCTTACTGATGACAAGGATATTATTGAGAAAGTGGCAAATGAAGACTTTATAGCATCGGCATATCTGGGAAAGGTTTATTCCTGGAACGGTGAATCGGATGATCTTATATATGCAAATGCCCTTCACATAAATGTAAAGGAAAAGCTTCTGATCAATTATTATTCTAAATATATTACAAAGACCTATGGTGTTGAGACAGAACTGAATGACCTTCTGTCCTGGACCTATTGTCAGGATAATGAAGGAATTGGTTATCTGATGATTTTGTTCTGCCTGCTTATTGCATTTGTTCTGGCTATTATCGGAGTGGGGGTTCTTAGAAATAATATATCCATCTCGGCTATGGAAAGGGTGAAGGATTACGGCAACTTAAGGTGTATAGGAGCAACTAAAAAACAGATAAAGAAAATAGTATATCGTGAATCTGTAGTTCTGGAAACCATAGGAATAATAGCAGGAATCGGAGCGGGATTTCTTCTCAGTATTCCTGTTTGTACCAACCCTAAGAGACTTTATCCGGTTGGGTTCCATATACTGCCGGTTATTTTCCTCTTGATTGCATTTTACGGAGATATGTACTTTGCAGTTGGTGACGGACTTAAGAAGGTTCTGGCAGTGAGTCCCTCTGAAGCAGTAAGAGGTACTTACAGAATCAAGGCAAAGAAAATCAAAAGGAGAAGAAGTGGTATCTGGGGACTCATCTTTGGTGTTGAGGGTGATTATGCATATAAGAATATAAAAAGAAATAACGGAAGATTCATTAAAACAGTCTGCGCCATGGTATTTGGAATGATCATAGTAGTGGTGATAGGAGGATGGCTGGGAGTTTTCTTTAAATTCTATTCAGAGATCAACTCCATGTATGGATATTATCAGCAATATATAATCAGATGGACTGATAACGTGGATTCATATGAAGAACATAAGATAGATCTTTACTCGAAGGAAGCCCTTGAGAAAATAGTAAAGTCAAACGGTATAAGTGATCCGAAATATATATATCAGTCTAATCTTTATACAGCTGAGGACAGATGGGTATATAAGCATATAGATAAAGAATATTATACGAATACATTTGATGGGAAACTATATGGAAATAGCGGTCCTATCGACGATGAAGAAAAAAGAGAGGAGCGGGAAAAGAAAAAACAGGAAAGAAAAGCATACAGAGATTCGGGAAAGGGTCTGGTGGATTATGCTAATCGCCAAAAATATGATGAAAATAGAAAAAGATATGAGATTAATATGGATACTTACTTTGATCTGACCGACACAAATATGATCATATGTGGTTACGACGAAGAGGATTATAAGAGGCTTGAAGACTATCTCGTGGATGGCACTCTGGATCTTTCGGAAAATGGAATCGTTCTTGTGAACTATACAGAAACCACGCCTGAAGATGCATATGATGACAATACAGTTCTTATGGAAATGGAAAAATTCAGATTTTTGGATGTCAAGGTTGGAGATGAAATAAAGGTGGTTGATCCGGCAGCGTTGTATGAGTTGGTTCAGGAAGAACGAAAGAACGCTGATGCTTATGATAAAACAAAGGAAGGCGACGAAGAATATGCTGAAATCAAGCATAATCATATTAAGGAAGCCTGGATTATCGATTCTGCAAGGGAGAAACTTGTGGAAGAAGGAAAATATAAGACTTATGTGATAGAAGGGATTGTTGAGAAGGATCCGAATAATATGACACCTAGTCCAAGAGTCATAGTTCCACTGGATAGATTTTTTGAGATGACAGGAAAGACAGAGTCGGATTATAACGGCATAAGATTCCATATAAGTAATATATTCTGCAGAGATTTTCTAAAGGATGATTATATGAGTGCAGTATATGAAAAGGATATCCTTTATCATGGAGCCGAAGAGAGTTCGGCATACTATTCGGAGACCTCGCCGTTTCTCCAGGGGATTTTGATAGAAGTAAGGACAGTGAAGGTTGTGCTTGAGGTGGTTGCCGTCCTGTTTGTACTTATAATGATAAGCCTGCTTAATACGCTAAATGTAACCATCAGCGGACTTCAGATGAGAAGAAATGAATTCGCACAGCTTCGGTCTCTCGGAATGACAAAGAGAAGCCTTCTTAAAGCGGTTCTCTTAGAAGGCGGTATAGTCTGGATAATTGCTACAATAATCGGAATAGTTCTGGGAATCGGTATAGAATATGTAACCTATATCACTTTGATGAGGCTTATTATCAATTCTAGTATGTATATATTCTGGCCGGGAATAATAATTGCGTCAATTCTGTCGCTGTTAGTTCTGGCAGGATCGAACTATGTATTCTTTAAACAGATGAAGCTGGATGTGGCGGGAGAACTCATAAGGTCCGGAGAATAATTACACTAGAGAATAATAGCTCTGAGGTACGGTGCGAAGAAAGGAAACAACATGAGAAATAAACATAGTAAAAGAAATAATATATTCAGAGTACTGGTTATGGCAATCGTTATTCTTATTACGGGAATAACCGGACAGTATTTCGGTTCATATGCCATGACTCCCAGGGTGATGATGACATCCTATTCTCTGGATAAAAAGGAGATATATCCGGGAGATACATTTTCCCTTAAGTTCACTATTAAGAATACTTCTAAGAATATGATCATGAATCTTAAGTGCACAGCTGTTTCCGCTAAGGGTGAATTCCTTCCGATAAATGGAGTTGGAACCGACTATGTAGATGAGATAGCCGGAGAAGAAGAACAGGAGATTATACTTGACTTTGAGGCTGTAAAAGGGCTGTCTGAAAAAACTTATAACATTAAGATAAAAACAGAATATGAGGACTGGAGCGGAAGCTATAAGTCTGAGGATACGGTGTATATACCAATAAAGCTTAAAACCGAGGTTCTGGTTTCAGATACTTATATAGCCGAGGAGGAAATCAGACTTGGTGACAATATAGAGATAGTATCCACAATCAATAATATCGGAGCGGCTGATATATATAAGGTTACTGCCCAGCTCAGTGGTCATAACATAGACGATGCCACAAGTTATATAGGAAATATTAAGTCGGGTAAAAACGCAAATGTGGATATAATCACAAAGGCTACAAAGCATGATGATCCCCTGGATGCAACTCAGTATGATAATGATCTGATAATAACTTATGAGGATATAAACGGAAATAAATACAGTGAAAAAGTGGGGATGGGAAATATTACGGTTCTTGAACAGGATTTTTCGGATATCATTCAGATAAAAGAGGATACCACGAAGCATCTGACGGAGGCTAACAAGGCGGAGATAATTATTGCTGTGACACTTGTTCTGGTTGGGATATTCTTTGTAAGAAGAACTATAAAGAGAAAGAAACTTGAGAAAAACTTTAATTAATAAAGATAATAAAGAGGATACTACATGGGGTACATGATCAGACTCAGTTTGGCAAATATGAAGGTCAGAAAACTCAGGACTGTTCTTACGATTATGGGAATCATGATAGGAATCATGTCCATAGTCACCATGCTCTCCACCGGTATCGGTGCAAAGAAAACCATGCTGGAGGAAGTTGAGAAATCGGGAAGTACACGGGAGATATATGTTTATACCGAATCCCGCAGTAGAAAGGACAGACTGCTGACTGATGCTACTGTTAAAAAAATTGAAAAACTGGATAATGTAGCAGGAGTATATCCTGTTCTGGAGGCCTCGGGTCAGGAGAAGCTCAGCTCGTTTGTGGGCTGGGGAGCCATCAGTGGTGTTCCGGAGGAGTATATGCAGTATCTTGAACTTGAAGCCGGGGAACTTCCTAAGAAAAATGGTTCCAGACCGGTTCTTCTTATAGATAAAGGTGTCAGGGCTACTCTTTATAATGAAAAAACCTGGCAGATATATAAGGACAGTTCTAAAGGGACGGAGTCTCTGGTGGGAAAAAAGCTGGATTATAAGCTGGATATAGATGATGATCTTTATGATCTGGATGAAGACGGAGCCCAGATAGCTACGGCGGGAGACAGTAAAGAGAAGGATGATACAGGTTCACGCTCTGATGGAAAATATCAGAAGCTGAAGGTGTCGGGAGAGACCACCAATAAATATGGTTATAGTATCTATACTGATATAGAGACACTGAAATTTTTCCTGAAGAGAAACTCTGTAAATGGACGTATACCGGGACAGCCTCTGGATAAAAACAACCGACCTTACTCAGTGTGGGCTTACGACAGACTGATTGTAAGGGTAGATAATGTCGATAATGTGGAGAGGGTGTCGAAGGTTATTCAGGACATGGGCTATAAGGTTATAAATAATCTGGAGGAAATGAAGTCCGTGACAAGAACTGTGGATATGATACAGTTCATCCTGGGGGCTATCGGAATAATAGCTGCAATAGTAGCTGTTATCGGAATTATTAATACCATGATGACTGCGGTTTATGACAGAATAAGAGAGATAGGACTTCTGAAAATGCTTGGTTCCGACAGTGATGATATAAGCTTTATGTTTCTGTTTGAGGCGGCACTTCTAGGGGCTGTGGGCGGACTGCTTGGAGTGATCCTGTCACTGCTCGTGAACATATATATAAATAATAAACTTGTTATATTCATGAAAATGCCTGAAGGTTCATGGATAATGGATACGCCTCTTTGGCTTATTGTCGGAGCGATTATACTTTCTGTATTTGTGTCGGTTATGGCCGGTGCATTTCCGGCAAGATGGGCGTCGAAGATAAAACCGCTGGATGCAATAGCAAGTTAAAATTATTTTTTATAAAACTTAGAAATGTTTCCCCAAAAGATACAAAAATGATACATTTTTATGATATACATTTTTATGTTGAATTATAATAGCATACAATTTATAATAACAAGGATTGCCCCCTTTGCGGGTAATCCTTGTTGGTGTGTGTTATTACAGACTGTTTATATAAAGTTATTTAAAGGAGAAAAAATGTTGAGTAAGAAGGTAAACAAAGCGCTATTAACATTTGTTTTCGCTGCATTTTTCGTGCTTGTTATCGGTGGTTCCAATGCATTTGCTGCAGGATTTGAAACTGATAATAATGGTATCAAGTATGTGAATGATGACGGAACAACATTGTCAGGCTGGCAGGAGATCGAAGGAAAGAAATATTATTTCAAGGAAGACGGTTATGTTTCTACAGGCATGACAGTTATCGGTGAGAACACATATTTCTTTGATGCAAACGGTGTTATGCAGACCGGATGGCAGACAGTAGGTGGTAAGAAGTTCTACTTTGGTGCAGATGGTGTAAAGGAAACAGGATGGATATCTGTCGGAAGTGTTAAATACTATGTTGACGGCGTAGAGGGCATGTTTATCGGACAGAAGACTATAGGAGGTAAGTGTTATTACTTCAATGAAGAGGGAATAATGCAGACCAAGTTTGTCGATATAAATGGTGTTAAGTATTATTTCGGTAAGAAGGGCTTCGCACAGGAAGGCTTCTTCAAGTATAAGAAAAAGTATTATTTTTCTGACAAAACAGGTAAGCTTAAAACAGGCTGGTTCAAATATAAAAAGAAGTATTATTACTTCGATACAAAGACCTGTAAAATGGCTGCAGGCTGGGCAAAGATAGATGGTCAGAAGTATTATTTCAGTTCAAAGGGTCAGGCTAAGAAGGGCTGGCAGAATATAGATGGTAAGACCTATTACTTTACTAAAAAGGGTATGCAGGTTACCGGTTTCAAGAAGATTAAGAAGAAGTATTATTATCTTTTGAAGAAGGGTGATTACAAGACCGGATGGATGAAGAAGGGTAAATATAAGT
>JAFWSY010000019.1 GCA_017519155.1 Eubacterium sp. | reverse complement strand
TACAATCAGCTTTGAGGACGGAATAGTAACTGACTACAGTTGTGATATGAGCGAAACCACTACAGGAAGATCTGCCGAGGAGCTTCTTGAGGATGGAAGAAAATACATCAAAGAGAATATACTCTTTAATCACGAGACACTTCCTATAGGTGAGTTCGCCATTGGTACTAATACAACTGCCTACAGCATGGCGCTAAAGTATAATATTCTGGAGAAGCTGCCTATACTCATAGTTGAGAAGACAGGACCGCATTTTGCATTGGGAGATACCTGCTACAGCCATGCTGAGGATCATGCAGTATATAATCCTGACGGTAAAGAGATAATAAGCAGGGAGAATGATTATTCTCTGCTTCGTAACACAGAGCCTGAGAAGGCATACTTTAACTGCCATACTGATATAACCATTCCGTATAATGAACTGGGGAGACTTTATACGGTTAATGAGGATGGCAGTGAGACAGACATAATAGTAGAAGGACGCTTCGTTCTGACCGGCACGGAAGAGCTAAACGAAGCACTAAATTAAGATAAAAGATGACACTTTTTTATCAGATGAAAAACTGTCACATAAAATGGTGACACTTTGAACAAAAGTTCGACTGTCACATTATGAGGGAATATGGGGGTGTTGTATGAATATTATTGAGATTATTGAGAAGAAGAAAAGGGGCGGTAAGCTCTCTGAGGAAGAGATAAAGTTCTTTGTTGATGGTATCGTGGGCGGTTCGATAGCGGATTATCAGGCGTCGGCGCTGCTTATGGCTATCTGCATAAAAGGAATGGACTATGAGGAGACTTACCATCTTACCATGGCTATGGCTTACAGTGGTGATACCATTGATATGTCCGACGTGGGCAGGGTTATTCTTGATAAGCATTCCACAGGCGGGGTGGGTGATAAGACTACATTGATTATAGGTCCTATCATGGCCTCTCTTGGAGTTCCTGTAGGTAAGATGAGCGGAAGAGGGCTTGGAATAACCGGTGGAACCATCGATAAGCTGGATGCTATACCTGGCTTCAGTTCTCAGCTGGATATGGATGGCTTCATGGAGCATCTTAAAACCGTTGGATTTGTGGATGCGGCACAGACACTCAGTCTTGCTCCGGCAGATAAGATACTTTATGCTCTGAGGGACGTGACGGGTACGGTTGACAGTCTGCCGCTTATAGCTTCCAGCATTATGAGTAAGAAGCTGGCTTCAGGAGCAAACAGTATAGTTCTGGATGTGAAGTGCGGGAGCGGCGCATTTATGAAGGACCCGGAGTCTGCAGGGGCTCTTGCTACAACTATGATCGATATAGGCGAAAGAGCCGGTCGAAAATGCGTTGCCGTCATAACAGATATGAATGAACCTCTTGGTTACAGCGTTGGAAACAGTCTTGAGGTATATGAGGCTGCTGAGTTTCTGAAGGGTACAAGACAGGAGAAAGGTCTTAAGGCTGTTGTTCTAGAGCTTTGCAAAAATATGTATCTGCTTTCTGATGTATATAAGGAAGGCGAGGATGCATCTGCTGTTATAGAGGAAGCTCTTAGCAGCGGAAGAGCTTACGAAAAATTCTTGGAATTCGTAAAGGCTCAGGGTGGAGACTTTGATGCATTTATGAATAGCTATAATTCATCCGGCGTTCATAAGAAAGAAGTGACTGTGGCTGATGTTATAAGTGCTAAAGGAATGACGCCTGATGAGAACAGCACATACATATTTAAAAGCATAGATGCCGGCACCATGGGAAATGTATCCCTTAAGCTTGGAGCGGGCAGAGTGGTTAAGGCAGATGAGATAGACCCTGATGCGGGAATACTCTTTGATAAGAAAATGTATGATGTGGTTAAGGCTTACGACGTTGTTGCAACTCTCTATTCATCGGATGAAACAAAACTGACAGAAGCATATGATATATTCTGCTCCGGAATAAAACTTGAGGAGGGAGCGGAGGCTCGTTACAGCAAGTCACCAATCCTTCAGATTATCAAAAGAGACTTTTGACACTACTATGAAGTTATTGTATAATTATTGCTTGTAGATAACGGATTTATCCGTTTGTCAGAAAGACAAAAAATTAAAATAATATATAAACAGGGAGGATACAAAAAGTGGGTATTTTATCAAGATTTAAAGACATCATGTCATCAAACATCAATGCACTTCTTGACAAGGCAGAGGATCCTGAGAAGATGATCGATCAGACTCTCAGAAATCTGAACAATGACCTTGCTAAGGTTAAGGAAGAAACAGCTGAGGTTATGGCTGATGAAGCGAAGGCTAAAAGAAATCTCGACGAGTGTAATGCTGAGATAGCAAGAATGCAGCAGTATGCTGAGAAGGCTGTTGTGGCAGGAAATGATGCTGATGCAACAAGATTTTTAACAGAGAAGTCTAAGCTGGTTGCTAAGCAGGCTACTCTTCAGCAGGTATATGACGTTTCTGCAGCAAATGCAATGAAGATGCGTCAGATGCATGATAAGCTTGTAAATGATATAGCTGAACTCGATTCCAGAAAGGATGCTATTAAGGCTAAGATCAGACTTGCTAAGGCACAGCAGGATATTAATAAGATGACCTCCAAGGTTAATTCAGAGTCCAGCTTTGCTTCGTTCCAGAGAATGGAAGACAAGGCAGATGCAATGCTCGATGTTGCAGCAGCTGAGGCTGAGCTTAATGCTACTACAGCAGCATCTGAGGTTGATAACCTTGCATCCAAGTATGATGCTTCTCCTGATGCAGCCGTTCAGGATGAGCTTGCTGCTCTTAAAGCTAAGATGGGAATGACATCAGCTGAATAATGTCCGGTTTAAATGATAAACAATGGGAGGCCTGCTCACATACCGAGGGGCCTCTTCTTATTCTTGCAGGAGCGGGAAGTGGTAAAACCCGCGTAATAGTTCACAGAATAGCGTATCTCATAGAGGATATGGGGGTTAATCCATATAATATCCTTGCGATCACATTTACCAATAAGGCTGCAAAGGAGATGCGCGAAAGAGTTGAAGCAAAAATCAGTATTGGTGCTGAGAGTATATGGGTGAGTACATTTCACTCCATGTGCGTAAGGATACTCAGACGTTTCTATGACCGTATAGGCGGTAATAATAATTTTACCATCTACGATACGGATGACCAGAAGGCTGTTATGAAGGAAGTCCTTAAGACTCTTCAGATAGATAACAAGCATTATCCCGAGAAAATGTGCCTCGCTGCCATATCAAAGGCCAAGGAAGAGTTCCTCACTCCTGAGGATATGGATCTGACTTATGCCGGTGATTATAGGATGTCCAAGATGGCTTCCATCTACCGGGAATATCAGAACAGAATGAAACAGAATAATGCTCTGGATTTTGATGACCTTATTTTTAAGACTATTGAGCTTTTCAATAAGGATAAAGAGGTGCTCGAGGTTTATCAGAACAGATTTAAATATATAATGGTGGATGAGTACCAGGATACCAATCATTCCCAGTTCATCCTTGTTAAGCTGTTGGCTGACAAGTGGAAGAATCTCTGTGTGGTTGGTGATGATGATCAGTCCATCTACAAATTCCGTGGTGCCGATATATCCAATATTCTTGATTTTGAAAAGGTTTATCCTGATACAAAGGTGGTTAAGCTGGAGCAGAATTACAGATCTACTTCCTGTATCCTGGATGCCGCAAATGCGGTGGTTGCTAACAATATCGGCCGTAAAGCAAAGAGCCTGTGGACAGATAATACCGGTGGAAACAGGATCAGATATGTGGTTTATGATTCTGAATATGATGAAGCAGCAGGAGTGGTAAATGTAATCCTGGACAAAACTGTTCAGGGCTACAGTCTCTCTGATATGGCTATCCTTTACAGGACCAATGCCCAGTCCAGAGTTCTGGAGGAAAAGCTTATATATGCTAATATTCCGTATAAGCTCTACGGCGGTACCGGTTTTTACAGCAGAAAGGAAATCAGGGATATACTTGCTTATCTTAAGCTGATAGCAAATTCAGATGATGAGGTATCCTTTGCCCGCATAGTAAATGTACCAAAGCGCGGTATAGGACAGACTACTGTAAATAAGCTGAGAGAAAGTGCCTTTGAATCAGGTCTTTCCATGTATGATTACTGCACAAGTGATGTACATGTTGAAACTCTTGGAAGGGCTTCGGAAAAGCTTAAAGCCTTCGCTGAATTGATCAAAACATTTAAACAGACAGCAGAAACAGGAGAACTTGTTGATCTCTTTGACCAGATCATGGAGAAGACCGGTTATAAGACAGAGCTTGCTGCTGAAGGTACTGACGAAGCAAGAGCAAGACTTGATAATATTGATGAACTTAGAAATAAGATAGCTTCTTATATGCAGGAGGCTGAAGAGCCTTCTCTTATGGATCTTCTTGAAGAAGTATCCCTTGTTGCAGATACTGATGAGAATGCGGATGACGATAACAAGGTTACCCTTATGACTCTTCACAGTGCAAAAGGTCTTGAGTTCCCTATAGTATTCATTGTGGGTATGGAGGAAAGGTTGTTCCCAAGTGGTCTTTCTATTGATTCCGATGATCCTGATGCTGTTGAGGAAGAAAGAAGACTCTGCTATGTGGGTATAACCCGTGCTAAGAAAGAACTGTTCCTCAGCGGCGCCACAACAAGAATGGTAAATGGTAACAGAGTTTATCCTGCTGAGTCAAGATTCATAGAAGAGATACCTGAGGAATTTCTTGAAAAATCCGGCGTAAGAGCTAACCGTGTTAAAACTGAAAGCTTTACACCGAATTTTGCAACAAGAGAGAAGCCATTTTATACAAAGACTTCGGCTCCGACTCCTATGAGTTCAGGAAATTTCAAGCCTGCAGGTTCCGGCAGCTTCAAGCCAGTAAGTAAAACGGCGGCTTCCGCGACGGAAGATATCAATTATACGGTTGGAGATACAGTGCGACATATAAAGTTCGGAAAAGGCGTTGTTACGGAAATGATAAAGGGCGGATCGGACTACGAAATAACCGTTAATTTTGATTCTGTAGGAGAGAAGAAGATGTTTGCTTCTCTTGCAAAACTTAAAAAATTATAGATGAAATATAGATGCCATATTTTTCTAAAATGCCTTTTATAATATAAAAAAGTATGATATAATACAAAAGATTTCATACAAAATAAAGCTATTACTTTGAAAGGGGGTTTCTTGATATGAGAAACGATGTAGTTGTTAAGGATGATGCAGTTGAGACAGCAAAGAATGCCATTATTGCAGTATGTATCATTGTTGGTATAATTACTCTTATTGTAGGTATTGCAGTTGCTGTATACAAGTATCTTACACCTGATTACCTGGATGACTTTGATGAGTTTGATGATGATTTCGATGATGAATTCTTCGATGACGATCAGGACTTCGAGGATGAGGCTGCGTCAGCTGCACCTGCAGAAGCATAAATAATAATAGATTTATTATTTAAGGGGTTGTTTTACAACCCCTTTTTGCATTATAAATATTTTGATGTTAATAACTTTCATTCTTATCTTAATAATTCTTTAAGAATTTTAATAACCTTTTATTAAAAACATTCCCTTATATTTTATTCATACCTTAGGAAAATCATGTGGAGGTCCAAAATCAAATGTATAATATTCTGGTTTGTGATGATGACAGAGACATAGTTGAGGCAGTCAGCATATATCTGGAGACGTCCGGATATAACGTTATTAAAGCATATAACGGAATCGAGGCTGTTGAAGCTGTCAGAAGTGAAGATATACATCTTATAGTTATCGATATCATGATGCCGGAAATGGATGGAATAAGAGCTACACGTATGATTCGAGAGATAAGCAGTGTACCTGTTATATTCCTTTCAGCTAAATCAGAAGATGCTGATAAGATTCTGGGCCTTGACATAGGTGCTGATGATTATGTTACAAAGCCATTCAGTCCGCTGGAACTTGTTGCAAGAGTGAAATCACAGCTGAGACGTTACACTCAGCTTGGAACTATTGCTGAGTCTTCAGATGATAAGATCATCAGAAGCGGCGGTCTTGAGATCAACGACAGTGCAAAGCAGGTCAACGTTGACGGAGAAGAGATAAAGCTTACTCCAATCGAATATGATATCCTGCTTTATCTTATGGAGAATCAGGGCAGAGTATTTACTACAGGACAGATCTACGAAGCTGTCTGGAAGGAGGATGCTCTCGGCGCAGATAATATAATAGCAGTACATATCAGACATATAAGAGAGAAAATAGAAATCAATCCTAAGGAGCCCAGATACCTTAAGGTGGTCTGGGGACAAGGCTACAAAATTGAAAAGCTTTAGGAAGGAATGAGTTTATGAAGGTTATTAAAAATAAGATATTTAAGCTGTTCATGTACCTGATTGGATTTGCAGGAATAGTTATGGTTTTCTTCTGTTTATTTGCGGCAACTTCCACATATGAGATATTTAAAGGTGAAACGGATTTTACTAAACCTTTTGGAGAATCAAACTATATAAAGTCTTTGGTATCGTCTGCATTTTTTCAGGTTAAGAATTCGGCTGAAGTTGAAAAAAAGATAAAACAGGCAGATTTTGATGGAAAAGAAATAACTATCTTTGATTACAGCGATTCCGGTAAATCTAATAAGAAGACGGTTAAGGAGTTTCTTGATACTAAAGATGTGGTGTTCAGCTTAAGCGGCTGGTTGAATAATGAACCCGGATTATCATCCTTTGAAGGACGTGATAATGTTATTTATCTGACAGAAGTTGCAAAAAACATTTCCGGACAGTACCTTCAGATGACAATTCAGGAGTATCTGAACTATATCATTGAAAATGGTAAAAAGTATGATTCAAATCTGATGGTAAAGTATCAGAATAAATGGGGTGACCAGGGTGTTGATGCAATAGCTTCCTCAGATGAAGAAAATGTATATAAACTAATTGAATCCTTGAATTTTAATAACGGACTGTATCTGAATGAAGGAGATGACGCATATTATCTCTATGATCAGGGACAGCTTCTTGTATATTCTCAAACAAATAATTATATATACAGAACTGAGGGACTTACACAGGCCGGTCATCAGAACCTTGATAATTTAAATACAAAATATATCTATCTTAATTATACAGATAAGCTAGATGTAAATTATATAATGAATGCCTATGTATATTGTTCTCCTGAAGAGGCTGTTTACGGTCTCTTTGATGAAAAAGAGAGACTTATAATAGATGAATATATAAACAGTCTTTGTTATTCAGATGGCTGCAATTCAGCCTTCAGCAGTGATGGTAAAGATATATCCGGACTTTATATATCAGATAATTACGGTATCAGTGATATATATGTACAAGATGACGGAAAATATAATGTCAGCTTTGATAGTTTATGTTCTCAGATTGAACAGGAATCAGAAGTATTAGTAAGATATGATGCTGCTCATGGTAAAGTTACTGAGTGGTATAAAACGCCTGATGGCAAACTTAAAGAAATAAATTATTTAGATAAAACACAGATAAATGAAATAAAAGAAATTGGTACATCTTTTGTTATAGGAGCAAGGCTTTACGATAGAGACTGCGGTAATGGTACTAGCTATACATCATACAGAGTATGCCAGATGGTTCCGGTACCGATAACATTTATGGTAATAGGCTTAATAATGTTTCTTCTGGCAGTGATTTTCCTGACAATAGGAGAGGCTAAGAAGATATACTGGATAGACAAGATTCCGTACTTTTTAATATTTTTATTAATGTTTTTACCATTTACTCTTGCGCTTTACGCCCTTGCAGCAGCAATCAGAAATGTTGAAGATGCATTGTTCATGGTTATGACAGAGCCTACCGGAATAATACTTGCTATGTTAAGTGTTGCGATGATCATATATCTATTCTGTGCGGCTATATATCTGTCATTTATCAGAAGAATAAAATGCGGTAAATTCCTGGATGGATTTATCATTGTTAGAATAATCAGATTTTTAAGAAAACACCTTAAGGGTAAGACTAAGCTTACATTTATAATCGTTGCATTCATCTTTGCTCAGCTGATACTGGCACTCATTACATTAAACATTCGTGAACATGACGAAGTAATTGTTTCGGTTATGTTTTCAATTATACTTATTATAGCGTTCGTTATGCTTATGGTTAAGTATATGTCAGACACTGAGAAGATTATAAATATTAGTAAGAGGATCGAGGCCGGTGAACTGGATGCAAAGGTTGATACCAAAGGAATGATCTTTGATAACAGAGAGCTTGGCGAGAATCTTAATAATCTCGGCGACGGACTTTCCAGAGCTGTAGAGGCATCCGTAAGAGATGAACGTACCAAGGCAGAACTTATAACAAATGTATCTCATGATATAAAGACACCTCTTACATCTATTATCAGCTACGTTGATCTTCTTAAGAGAGAGAATATCGATAACCCTAAGGCTGTTGAATATATAGATGTACTTGATAAGAAGTCAGAGAGACTTAAGCAGCTTATCCTTGATCTTATAGAGGCTTCTAAAACCAGCACCGGAAATATAGAGTTGGAGAAGATGAATCTTAATCTTGTGGAGCTTACTGGACAGGTGGTTGGAGAATATGAGGATAAGTTCAAGGAAAAGAATCTTGAACTCGTTGAGAATATAACAGTTGACAGTGCCATGATAAATGCAGATGGCAGAAGAGTATTCAGAATCATCGATAATATATTCGGAAATGTATATAAATACGCTCAGGATAATACCAGAGTATATCTTAACCTTGGACTTGGTTCAGATGAAAAGTCTGTAATACTCAGTCTTAAAAATGTAAGTAAAGAAATGCTAAACATATCTGCTGACGAACTTACAGAGAGATTTGTACGCGGTGACAAATCAAGATCAACAGAGGGTTCAGGACTTGGTCTTTCCATAGCAAAGAACCTTACAGAATTACATGATGGCAAATTCAAAATTAATATAGATGGTGACCTGTTTACTGTCATAATTTCTTTGCCATTAATTTTTGAAAATATTACTTGACAAAGTATAGTCACATCACTATAATTGAAAAAGTGCTGTTGAGAAACGGCACTTAAAAACGGGGTCTTAGCTCAGCTGGGAGAGCATCTGCCTTACAAGCAGAGGGTCACAGGTTCGAGCCCTGTAGGCCCCAGTTTTTGTCAAAGATTTTGCGTTGCAAAATTTTTAACAAGGCGGGATAGCTCAGCTGGCTAGAGCATACGGTTCATACCCGTAGTGTCGAGGGTTCAAGTCCCCCTCCCGCTATTTAAAAAGAAGTAAGATCTTATAAGCTGCAACAGTTTACGTTGCCTGCTTGTACTTGCACGGATGTGCAAGCACAACCTGCAACTATCTACGCTTTTTTCGAAGAAAAAAGCTAGGGCAAAGATTTTACTTCGTAAAATCTTCACCTTCGGGGTGTGGCTCAGCTTGGCTAGAGCGCCTGATTTGGGATCAGGAGGTCGCAGGTTCGAATCCTGTCACCCCGACTTGCATCTTCTAAAAGGAGATTACATAAATCACTTGACAAAGTGATAAAAACTTTATACAATACAGTAGCTGTCACAGAGAAATAGCATTACGATGGTTTACAGTATGCGGGTGTAGTTCAGTGGTAGAACACCAGCCTTCCAAGCTGGATATGTGGGTTCGATTCCCATCACCCGCTTTTAGATTGTCTAAGAGCAAGATTGATGATCTATATGTGTCCGTAGCTCAGCTGGATAGAGCAACGGCCTTCTAAGCCGTGGGTCGGGGGTTCGAATCCCTTCGGGCACAATACAGCTTGATTACGAAGTAATCAAGGTGGTAGGAAAAATATTGATTACGTAGTAATCAGATTTTTCCGTAGATAGCCGCAGTGCCGTAAAGGCACATGGGTGCCTTAACGGGCAGGCGGCGTACACTGCTTATGATTGCAGGCAGCGTAAACTTCTTGTGCTGCAGCAGCACTTTTTTATTATTATTTACATATGGTGGGTATGGCGCAGTTGGCTAGCGCGCCAGATTGTGGCTCTGGAGGCCGAGGGTTCAAGTCCCTCTACCCACCCTTGCATTCAATAAATACGCTGGATTTATTGAAAAATCATTGTCTTGGGCTATAGCCAAGCGGTAAGGCACAGGACTTTGACTCCTGCATTCGTTGGTTCGAATCCAACTAGCCCAGTCCAGTTCTAGGATACGGCACGGAGTGCCGAGGTCTCCTAGAATTATAATATTTTGAGCCACTAGCTCAGTCGGTAGAGCACTTGACTTTTAATCAAGTTGTCGGGGGTTCGATTCCCGCGTGGTTCACTGAAAGGTGAGCAGAAAGCCTGCTCACCTTTTTTTAAATCATGCATCAAAAATGTAACATGATTGATCAAATATAAGCGGATATGCCGGAATTGGCAGACGCGCTAGATTTA
>JAFWSY010000203.1 GCA_017519155.1 Eubacterium sp. | reverse complement strand
CTGGCAGGAGAAATATGAGATAGTAGAAGTGGATAAGCTCTCAGAGAGAATCCATCTGATAGAACACTCTGCCTACAGCTTTATGGAGCTTGCTGATGTTGCGGAAAATGCAGAGCTTCAGCAGCAGCAGAGAAATGAGAATATATACAGAGAGGATGCCATCAAGAAGCAGATTGAGATACTTCAGAAAGAGCTGGATGACATGCATCCCGAGAATATATCAGATGTAAGACGCTTTGAAAAAGCCATAGACGAATCAGGAATGAATGAGACAGCGGAGAAAGAAGCAAGAAAGGTCCTGAATCGTATGAAGCAGGAAGGACAGGATGGACATGAGTATGGAATGCTTTATGACTATCTTGATTTTGTAACAAGCCTTTCCTGGAAGCATGAAGAGTTTACTGCCATTGATCTGGAATATGCTGAAACGGTTCTGGATAAAGAACATTACGGACTTAAGAAGGTAAAGGAAAGAATCATACAGCAGCTGGCGGTAATGGCACTTAATAAGAAACAGTCAGGTTCCATCCTGCTGTTCGTAGGTGCACCGGGAACAGGAAAAACAAGTATAGGCCAGAGTATTGCCGAGGCCCTTGGAAGACAGTATGTAAGGATCAGTCTTGGTGGTATCAGAGATGAAGCTGAGATAAGAGGACATAGAAGAACATACATAGGTGCTATGCCGGGACGTATCATGGAAGGCATGAAGAGAAGCGGAGCATCCAATCCGGTTATGGTTCTTGATGAGGTGGATAAGCTGGTAAGAGATTACGGCGGAGATCCTTCGTCAGCACTTCTGGAGGTTCTTGATCCTGAGCAGAACAATACATTTACGGATCATTACATGAATGTACCATATGATCTGTCAGATGTTCTGTTCGTATGTACAGCCAACTCAACAGATACTATACCTGAGCCGCTCCTGAATCGTATGGAGATAATCGAGTTCCCTGGCTATACTGCAACAGAAAAGTTCTATATAGCTAAGAAGCATCTGATTCCGAAGGCTATGAAGGCTTCCGGTATTAAGAGAAAGAATCTGAATATAACCGACAGAGCTATTAAGAAGATTATTTCAGACTATACCATGGAGTCCGGAGTCAGAGGACTCAAGAAGAGAATAGATACACTTATGAGATATGCTGCAGTAAGACTTGTGAAGGGCAACGGAGACAAGCTGTCCGTTAAACCGCAGGATCTTAAGGAATACATGGGTAAGCGTGGCATAGATCATGATATAATAGATAAGAAATCCGTTCCGGGAGTTGTTACGGGACTGGCATGGACCATGGCAGGCGGCGAGATTCTATTCATAGAATCCAAGACCGTCAAAGGAAATGGAAAGGTCATCATCACAGGACAGCTGGGTGATGTCATGAAGGAATCAGTTGAGATTGCCATAAGCCTTGTTAAGTCCATGTATCCGGCAGAAACAGCCTGCCTGTCCGAACTGGATCTTCACATCCATGTTCCCGAGGGCGCAGTTCCGAAGGATGGACCATCAGCCGGAATAACCATAACCACAGCGCTTGTTTCACTCTTCACAGGTAAGGCGGTTAATCCGTCAATAGCCATGACAGGAGAAGTATCACTCAGGGGAAATGTAATGCCTATCGGTGGTCTTCCGGAGAAGCTCATGGCGGCAGTCCGCTCAGGTGTAAAGACGGTTTACATACCACAGAAAAATGTGGAAGACCTTGAGGATGTGGCTGAGGAAGTAAAGAAAGAGCTTACTATAATTCCGGTAAGTAAAGTTAAGGATGTAATCAAACAAGTAGTGATATAAAAGTATTCGCCGTCAGGGAAGAAATCACTTAGTAATCTATAGGGGGAAAGTAAATCATGTCAGACAGTTCAAAAAAACTATCATTCACATACAACGCACCGGTGACACTTACATTTGTAAGTTTATCATTTATAGTTCTGGTGCTTGGATGGGTAACAAAGGGAAAGATTACACATGCATTTTTCACGGTCTATAGAAGTCCCATAAGCTTAGCCTGGTTCATAAGACTGTTCGGTCATGTGCTGGGACACTCAAGCCTTTCGCATTATGCATCGAATATGACACTTTTCCTTCTGCTTGGACCTGTGCTTGAAAAAAAGTACGGAGGCGGTACTTTAATAGAAGCATTCGGTATAGTAGCGGTAATATCAGGATTGGTTAACATAATATTCTTTCCGAGTGCCGGACTTCTCGGAGCCAGCGGACTTGTATTCATGATGATAGTCCTGGTATCTGCGGAAGACCTTAAAGACAGAGAAATACCTATAACAATGATTCTTGTAATTATCATCTACCTTGGATCAGAGATCGTTAATATGGTGACAGTAAGAGACAACGTCTCCCAGCTGACTCACATCGTAGGCGGTATCTGCGGAGCCGGCTTCGGCGCCATTCTGAATTCCAAGAGGTGATGTTTCACTATAATTATCTGTACCCGACACGCATCCCAGAGAACTGCGTACCATGTCGGGTCTTTTTTTGAGCCTATATTTTTTGAATGTCTATTATATTTTTGGATAAACCAAGCCTCGCAGGCTTAAGAATGCATTCTTTCAGATGCGAGGCGTATTTTAAATACATTTCCCAAGACATAAAATTCTTCTTTAATATACCACCGACTTGTGCTAGAATGAGGGGTGGTTTTTAAGTAAGTTTATAGGAAAGGAGATTAATAATTTGGACAAAGGAAAAAGAACCAGATCGCTTGTTGTCTTAGCTATAGTTCTGGTACTGCTCCTGGTCGGAATAATAGTCACAAGAAATGGAGGCGGACATCACGAAGATATAAAGACCGTGATGAGGGATGCTGTGCTTCATGAAGAAAACAAAATGAGCTTCTTCGGACTCACAGTTAATCCATCTCTTATTGCAGCTTATACAGTATCAGCTATTCTGCTTGTTATGGCTTTACTGATAAGAATATTTGCGATTCCGCGATTCAAATTAGTACCTGGAAAATTCCAGATAATAATTGAAACATGGGTGGGATATTTTGATAATCTGGCCAAAACGAACAGTCCACATTTAAATACAGTCCTTGGAGCATATGTATTCGCAGCAGGATCATATATCTTCGTTGGAACTATATTTGAGCTTTTCGGAGTACAGGGGATAACAACAGCAGGACATTCGATATCACTGCCGGCACCGCTTTGTGATATAAACGGAGCAATTGGAATGGGTGTGTTCTCATACCTGTTTATCATGTCAGGTGGTATATGGAAGAATAAGATAAAAGGTGTGGGACTTACACTTAAAGAGTTTTCACTTCCGATATCAATGAGCTTCCGTCTATTCTGTGCACTCCTGTCAGGAACTCTTGTTACAGAACTTGTTTACTATACTATTAAGCTGAGTTTTGTTCTTCCGGTTTTCGTAGGAGTTCTGTTCACACTGATCCATGCGATAGTGCAGGCGTACGTACTTACAATGCTTGTATCCATATATTATGGAGAAGTATCAGAGGTACATGAGAAGAAGCCTAAGAAAAAGAAAAAGAAGAAGTCTGAAGCTGAGGTTGCCGTAGAGGCATAATCAAAAACAAGCAGTAAATAAATTATAGCGATTTGAATTATAAAGAAAAATATAAATACTGATTATAGAGAGGTAGTAAAATGAAACTTTTAAAGAAAACAGTTTTAACATTTGCCATACTTTTTGCAGGACTTTGCTTTGCAACTGTTGCAGCACCTGCAATTACATCTTATGCAGCAGAGGAAACTGCTGAAACAGAAGAAGCAAAGGATAACTCAACAGGAGCTAAGGCTATTGCAGCAGCTATCGCTATCGGTCTTGCAGGTGGTGCAGGTACTATAGCAATGGGTATGAGTGTTGGTAAGACAGCAGAAGGAATCGCTCGTCAGCCTGAAGCAGAGGGTAAGATCAGAACAGCAATGATTCTTGGTGTTGTATTTATAGAGACAGCTGTACTTTATGCGCTCGTTGTATCAATACTTATCATATTCGTCCTATAGTGGAGCTATATAGATTTGAAATAAAGATTTATTATATTTGAGAGGTAAAGAAATGCCATTAGGAATAGATTTTACACAGATATTTCTTCATATGTTCAATGTGGTTCTGCTTTTCGGTGGTCTGTATATTATTCTTTATGCTCCTGTTAAAAAGATAATGCAGGACAGAGAGAATCATTATAAGGAAATGGACGAATCAGCTAAGAATAAGCTTGCTGAGGCAGAGCAGAAGAATGCTGAATATGAAGAGAAACTGAAGAATGTTGAAGTTGAGATATCACAGCAGAAGAAGAAAGCATCCCTCGATATCGCTAATATGAGATCAAATGCAGAGGCTGAAGCAAGAGATGCTGCAGGCAAGATACTTGAGGATGCCAAAAGAGATGCGGAGAACCAGAGAAAGGCTATCGTTGCATCTGCTAAAAAGGATATAACTGAAATGGTTGAGGAGGCAACCCGTAAGGTTGTTCTTGCAAGTAATACCAGTGAAGCATATGATATGTTTCTTGATAATGCTGAAAGGAGCTAAATAAAGTGGCAGAAGAGAAAAAAACACGTGCCCTGCTCTATGCTCCGACAGAACCTGATGAAAAACAGAAGGAACGATTAAACAGCTTTATCGTACAGAATCATGGTGAAGGTATCGAGCTTGAATACATTAAGGATAAACAGATTGTAAATGGATTCAGACTTGTAGTCGGAGAAGAAGTATACGACTGGACAAAGGAAGGAAGACTTCATCAGCTCGAAGAAATGCTGAGAGAGATGAAAGTCGAGAAGGTTTCTTCAGGTGAAGAACTGATCTCTCTTATGAAGACAAGCGTTCAAGAGTGGGAACCTCAGGTTATACCGGAAGAGGAAGGCCATGTTGAGTCAGTCGGAGACGGAATCGTTTTTGTTGACGGTCTTAAGTCCGTTATGTACGGAGAAATCGTCGTATTTGAATCAGGTGTCAGAGGAATGGTTCAGGAACTGAGACCTGATGATATAGGTGTCATCCTTTTCGGAGATGATACAGATGTTACTGAGGGAAGCAGAGTCCTCAGAACCGGTAAAACAGCAGGTATTCCTGTTGGAGAAAAATTCCTGGGAAGAGTTATAGATCCTCTGGGTAATCCTATAGATGGTCAGGGACCTATTGATTCTGATGGTTACAGAGCAGTAGAAGAAGCTGCTCCGGGAATAGTAGAAAGACAATCAGTAGATACTCCTATGAATACGGGAATCCTTTCTATCGATTCCATGTTCCCAATAGGTAGAGGACAGCGTGAGCTGATAATCGGAGACAGACAGACCGGTAAGACAGCTATAGCGCTGGATACTATACTTAATCAGAAGGGTAACGGAGTTATCTGTATATATGTTGCCATCGGACAGAAGGCAAGTAGTGTTGCACATCTGGTACAAACACTTAAAAAGAAAGAAGCTATGGACTATACCATAGTTATAGCTGCAAATGCATCCGAGACAGCTCCTATTCAGTATATCGCTCCATATTCGGGAGCTGCTATGGCTGAGTATTTCATGTGGAGAGGTAAGGATGTTCTTATAGTGTATGATGATCTGTCAAAGCATGCTATAGCTTACAGAGCGTTATCACTTCTTCTGGAGAGATCTCCGGGACGTGAGGCTTATCCGGGTGATGTATTCTACCTGCATTCAAGACTGCTGGAGAGATCCGCACGTCTGTCAGATGAGAATGGCGGAGGAAGTATAACAGCACTTCCTATAGTAGAAACTCAGGCAGGAGATGTATCGGCGTACATCCCTACAAATATTATATCCATTACAGATGGACAGATATTCCTGGAAAGTGATCTGTTCTTTGCAGGTCAGAGACCGGCCGTTAATGTTGGTCTGTCAGTTTCCCGTGTAGGTGGAGCGGCACAGACAAAAGCTATGAAGAAGGCTACAGGTAGTCTTCGTCTTGATCTTGCACAGTATCGCGAGATGGAAGTCTTCACACAGTTCTCAAGTGATCTGGATGAGACTACCAAGAAACAGCTTCAGTATGGACAGGGACTTATGTATCTCTTACGTCAGCCTCAGAATAATCCATTTAAGGCTCATGAGCAGGTTATCATACTTGTTGCTGCTACAGCACATGTGATGCAGGATATTAGAGTTGATGATATAGCTGATTTCAGAACTAAGCTTCTGGAATATTTCCATGAGGAAGAGGATGTTCTGTGTAAGCAGATAGACTCCACCGGACAGCTGTCTGATGATGATAAGCAGAGTATCATAGATGCTGCAAATAAATTCAGGGATATATACGTACAAAAATATTAATTGGTATAAAAAATGGCAAATACAAAAGAAATAAAGAACAGAATAGGCAGTGTAAAAAACACACAGAAGATTACAAATGCCATGTATCTTATTTCTTCTACCAAGATGCGTAAGGCTAAGGAAGAGCTGGAGAGAACAAGGCCATACTTCGATATGCAGGAGCATGAGATCCGTCGTATCTTCCAGTCAGAGATAGATATTACCAGTCGTTATTTTTATCCGAAGACTGGCCGAAGACCTGCCGAAACCTACGCATACCTTATCATAACCGCTGATAAAGGACTGGCCGGAGCTTATAATCATAATGTTACCAAACTCGCTGAAGAGGAAATGGGTAAGCATAAAAAAACAAAGCTCTATGTAGTCGGAGAATACGGCAGAAGGTATTTTCAGAGAAGAGACTATGATATAGAGAAATCTTTTCTTTATACGGCACAGAATCCTACATTTTCAAGAGCTCGTGAGATAAGTTCCATACTTCTGGAGCAGTATGATAACAAGGAAATCGATGAGATACGTGTTATCTACAGTGATATGGTCAGCGAATTTTTGACAGAGGTTAAGATGATGAGACTTCTGCCTTTTGACAGACGTGAGTTCTGGACAAAGCAGGAGGAGAAGAATGAGAAGGACGTGCATTTTGAATTTGATCCTTCAGTAAATGAGGTTTTGAACCGTGTTATACCTGGATATGTAGCCGGAAATATATATGGTGCGCTTGTTGATAGTTTTTCAGCTGAACAGAATGCCCGTATGACCGCTATGGACTCGGCTAATAAAAATGCCGAGAGCCTTCTGGCAGATCTGCAGATACAGTATAACAGAGTAAGACAGGCGGCTATCACACAGGAAATAACTGAGGTTGCTGCAGGTGCAAAGGCTCAGAGGAAAAAGAGAATTAAGGAGGCTGCAGAGTCTTGAATAAAGGAAAGATAGTACAGGTTTCAGGACCTGTTGTAGATGTATTATTTGAATCCGGGAACCTGCCTAAGCTTAGGGATGCGCTTAAGGTTAAGCTTGGGGATAGTGAGGTTACCATGGAGGTGGCTCAGATGCTGGGACATGGAACCACCAGATGTATCGTTCTCGGTTCCAGTGATGGACTGGCAAGAAATATGGAGGTAATCCAAACAGGTTCAGGTATCAGTGTTCCGGTTGGAGATGCTACCATCGGACGTATGTTCAACGTTCTTGGTGATCCTATAGATGGTGGTGAACCAATCGCCGAGAGTCAGGAGAGATGGAATATACATAGAGCTGCTCCGAAGTTTGAAGACCAGAATGTAGCGGTAGAAGTTCTGGAAACAGGAATAAAAGTTATTGACCTTCTGGAACCATATGCCAAGGGTGGTAAGATCGGACTTTTCGGTGGTGCCGGTGTTGGTAAGACAGTTCTTATTCAGGAGCTGATTCATAATGTAGCCATGGAGCATGGTGGTTATTCTATCTTCACAGGAGTTGGAGAAAGAAGCCGTGAAGGTAACGATCTCTGGAATGAGATGAAGGAGAGCGGAACCATAGATAAAACCGCGATGGTATTCGGTCAGATGAACGAGTCACCCGGAGTTCGTATGAGAGTTGCTCTTACAGGACTTACCATGGCGGAGTATTTCAGAGATGTACAGCATAGAGACGTACTTCTCTTCATAGATAACATATTCAGATTTGTACAGGCCGGTTCAGAGGTTTCAACACTTCTTGGACGTATGCCTTCAGCAGTAGGTTACCAGCCTACGCTTGCCCAGGAGATGGGTGCTCTTCAGGAAAGAATCACTTCTACTTCAGGTGGTTCCGTTACATCAGTTCAGGCTGTTTACGTGCCTGCCGATGACCTGACAGATCCTGCGCCTGCTACTACATTTACCCATCTGGATG
>JAFWSY010000202.1 GCA_017519155.1 Eubacterium sp. | reverse complement strand
TTCAGGTGCCATCAACTCTTCTGCAATATATTGTTTGATTGCTTTCAAATGATCACGTGCCTGTCTGGTAATCCTAACTGTATATATTTTCACGCACAATTCTCCCATTATTCAAGTTCAGAAAATACTTCGTCAACATCAAAGGAATCATCCGCTTTTGCCTGTTTAAGCCCCTCCGCCATCATTTCATCAAACTGTTCCATAGTCATTTCATCTCTTGCAGGAATCGTCACCGGAAGAGTTACAGAAAAAGGAATTCCATTATGTGCGATAATCTGCCTATAATACATGTCAATTGCAACAGAACGAGGTATTCCTAACCTATCAAGAATACTCTCCGCCTTTTGTTTTATATCTACATTCATTCTTGAATTAACATTCGCAGTTTTAATAGCCATTATAAGCACCTCCTTTCACCTATGTATAATAATATTATATACAAAAGTAACGCAATTCGCAATACATTTAATGAATTTAGGATTTTAATCTGTAAATCGCAGTCTATATCAAAAAACCTTCGGCACCAGATAATCCCGGAATACCGAAGGTTTTATATACTTATATTATGTAGATCAACTAATTATAATCACTTACAAAAACGATTATTTAACTGTAAGCTTAACCTTATTAGAAAACGCCGGAAGCTTCTCAACACCCTGGAAGCCTCCGGCATTTTTAATCACGTTATTATATTATTTATTTGTCGCCAAGTTCAAACTTGTCATGGATAGCGTTCATAGCTCTCTCTGTGTTCTTAACATCGATAAGAACTGTTACTCTGATCTCAGATGTAGAGATCATTCTGATGTTGATATTCTCATCATAAAGTGCCTCGAACATCTTAGCTGCAACGCCTGCATTTGTCTGCATTCCTGCACCAACGATAGAAACCTTTGCAACATCCTTGTTAACATCTACAGATTCGCACTGCATGATATCGCTTATGATCTTTGCTGCCTCATCAGCATCATCATCAGAACATGTAAATGAAATATCCTTTGTTCCGTGACGTCCAACTGACTGAAGTATCATATCTACATTTATATTCTTCTTTGCAAGAGCGTTGAAAAGCTTAAATGCAACACCCGGCTCATCCTTAAGACCTACAACTGCAACTCTTGCAGCGTCCGGATCAGCTGCAACACCACTAACGATCATCTTCTCCATCTTTGTATCCTCCTTAACGACGGTTCCTTCATTATTATTCAAGCTTGAACGAACTACAAGCTGTACACCGAATTTCTTGGCAAGTTCCACTGATCTGTTGTGAAGAACGCCTGCTCCGAGAGTAGCAAGCTCGAGCATCTCATCATAAGTAACTGTGTCAAGCTTTCTGGCATTCTTAACCTTTCTAGGATCAGCTGTATATACACCATCAACGTCTGTATAGATCTCGCATTTATCAGCATGAAGAGCAGCCGCAAGTGCAACAGCAGTTGTATCGGAACCGCCTCTTCCGAGAGTGGTATAATCATCATATTTATTTATGCCCTGGAAACCTGTGATAATGACTATTTTTCTCTGCTCGAGTTCATTTCTGATTCTCTCTACATCGATTCTCTTAAGTCTTGCATTTCCGTAAACAGAAGTTGTATGCATTGCAACCTGGAATGCATTGAGTGAAATAGCCGGTACTCCGAGCTTGTTCATAGCCATAGCCATAAGTGCTACTGACATCTGCTCACCTATTGTGTAGAGCATATCCATCTCTCTCTTAGGCGGATTCTCATTGATATCCTTAGCCATATCGATAAGCTCATCGGTATATTTGCCCATAGCTGACAGAACGACAACCACGTCATTTCCCTTCTTGTACTCTTCGATACATCTGTTGGCTACATTATAGATTCTTTCTTTGTTGGCAACCGATGTGCCACCAAATTTCTTTACCACTAACATAGTGTACGCCTCCGTAAAATTTTAACATCTTTATACTAACCGCTTCCGGAATCCGGAAACGTGTAATTCATAATTATTCAGCAATTCTGATGGTTGTCAGAACAGTGTAAGCGCTGAGAAGCTCAGCAAGCTTTTCGTGTGAATACTCATTTGCAGTAACAAATGCAGTCTCACCCTCTAACGGCTCGATAAACTGAACATCGCCGAAGGCCTTCTTCAGCTCGTCATCCTTACCGGTTGCCTTAAGTCTAACAAAATACTTTGAGTTAAATGAAGCCATGTCGCCGAGACTGATCTTTTCAGTATCCCAGGTAATAGCAATATTTTTGTTGCCGTTCTTAGCGATCTCAACCACATCGGAAACAACTGCACTTGCAGTTGGAAGAGAGCCTGCGCCCTTTCCGTAGAACATAACATTTCCGAGCAGGTCGCCGTGAAGATTAACTGCGTTGTATACTCCGTCAACATCCTTAAGAGTATGCTCATCACCGAGCATGAAAGGTGCTACCATCGCATAAACCTTTCCTTCCTTCTTCTTCATAAGGCCGAGAAGCTTTAACGGAAGTCCGCTCTTATTTGAATAGTAGATGTCTTCCTTGGTGATATGGCTTATACCCTCTGTAGAGATATCCTCGAAATCAACCTGCTTTCCTGTGATAAGGGAAGTAAGGATTGCGATCTTACGGCATGCATCATATCCCTCAACGTCAGCCTCAGGATTTCTCTCTGCATAGCCCTTCTCCTGAGCAGTCTTAAGAACCTCATCAAATGAAAGTCCTTCCTTGCTCATCTTTGTAAGGATATAGTTTGTAGTACCATTAAGGATACCTGCGATGCTGTCAAAATTGTCAGCTGTGAGCGATTCATTTATTGCTCTGATCACAGGAATACCACCGCCTACAGACGCCTCGAAAAGGAATGATACATTATTCTCTTTAGCAAGTGCAAGTATTTCTGCGCCGTACTTTGCAACAAGCTCCTTGTTGGAGGTGCAGACAGACTTGCCTCTGGTAATGGCTCTTCTTACAAATGTATTTGCCGGCTCGATGCCGCCCATTACCTCAACAACACAATTTACTTCATCATCATTAAGGATGATGTCAATGTCATGAACAAGAACCTTCTCCAC
>JAFWSY010000201.1 GCA_017519155.1 Eubacterium sp. | reverse complement strand
GCATCTCCAGGAATAAGATCTCCCTCAAGAGTTCCGTTAGTAACTTCTACAGGAAGTGAACGAGCCATGATCTTCTGGTTTCTCATCTCGCAGAATGCAAGCTTGTTAGTAGCTGTATTTCCGCAGTGGAAGCCCATGAATGTATCAGTAAGCTTATAATCATAAGAGAACTTGCCCTTGATTTCCTCATTGTACATATCCTTAGGAACTGTATTGTTGATGTCAAGAAGTGTAACTGTATCTTCACTTACAAGTTCACCGATGTACTCTGAAAGTGCTCCGTAGATATCAACCTCACAAGAAACAGGAATTCCATCCTTAGCAAGACGGCTGTTTACATAGCAAGGAACACACTTGAACTGTGTCTGGAATGCAGGCCAGCACTTACCGGCAACGATTACATTACCTCTGCTTCCCTTGTGTGCCTCAACCCAGTCACGAAGTGTAAGCTCATACTGAGCAAGTCTTGAAAGGATCTCAGGCTTCTTGTTACCAGAACCGAGCTCAGCTGCCATATCTTCAACAACTGCAGGAATTCTCTCATCGCCTTCATGCTTATTGAATGCTTCGAAAAGGTCAAGCTCTGAGTTTTCTTCGATCTCAACTCCGAGATTGTAAAGCTGCTTGATAGGAGCATTACATGCAAGGAAGTCCTGTGGACGAGGACCAAAGCTTATGATCTTAAGGTCGCTAAGAGCGATTCTTACTCTTGCAACTGTCTTGAAATCATTTATCATATCTGCACATTCTTCAGCATCACCAACCGGATACTCAGGAATATATGCACGAAGATTACGAAGCTTAAGGTTGTAGCTTGCGTTGAGCATACCACAGTAAGCATCTCCTCTGTCATCAAGAAGGCTGTCACCAGACTCCTCTGCTGCTGCGATAACTGCTGCAGGTCCCTGGAACTCTTTAATAAGAAGAGTTTCACTTGATTCAGGTCCGAAGTTTCCGAGATAAACAACGATAGCGTTACATCCTGCTTCATTAACTTCTGCAAGAGCTTTTCTCATATCAACTTCATTCTCTATGATAGTCTGAGCCTCATAGATATCACCATACTTCTTTGTGTATGCTGCTGCAACTTCCTTTCTTCTTCTCTCTGAAAGACTCATCGGGAAACAGTCACGGCTAACAGCAACTAATCCGATTTTAACCTCTGGCATGTTTTTCATTATTTGGTAACCTCCTTTGTTACTTAAATATTATTTATTCACCAAAAACCTTCTTATAATCAGCCTGGAACTTCTCAATTCCCTGATCTGTAAGAGGATGTTTTGTCATCTGCTCGATAACAGCGTATGGAACAGTTGCTATATCAGCTCCTGCAAGTGCACACTCTGTTACATGAAATGTATTTCTGATGCTGGCTGCGATGATCTCTGTCTCAAGACCATAGTTCTCAAATATCTGAACGATATCTTCGATAAGGTTTATACCAGGCATGCTGATATCATCAAGTCTTCCAAGGAAAGGTGATACATAAGTAGCACCTGCTCTTGCTGCAAGAAGAGCCTGATTAGCTGAAAAGATAAGTGTAACATTTGTCTTGATTCCTTCTGCTGAAAGAACCTTAACAGCCTTAAGACCTTCTACAGTCATAGGGATCTTAACGATCATGTTAGGATGGATGGCAGCAATCTCTCTACCTTCCTTAATCATACCCTCAGCGTCAACTGTTGTAGCCTTAACCTCTCCACTGATAGGTCCGTCAACTATGGATGTGATTTCCTTGATAACCTCAGTGAAATCTCTTCCTTCCTTAGCAATAAGTGAAGGATTAGTTGTAACTCCACAGATAACCCCCATATCATTTGCTTTTCTGATATCGTCTACATTTGCTGTGTCAATAAAGAATTTCATTTTTTTCTTCCTTTCTCTATTTTTTTATTGATATACATAGAAGCATATAAATACCTCTTTAGTATAAATCCTTTGTTAAAAAAATTATTTCAATAATTTATTAATAACTATCATTATTTTACTAAATTATACTGTTACTGTTTCAGAAAGACATCTGCTGTCTGTAAGTGCTTCACTTCTTTTATCCGGCTGCTGTCCTCCTACAAAGATCTTGTACTCACCTTTAAGCTTAACCCTCTGTCCGTCTTCAAGGACGGTGTCAAATGCGTTATCTGAAAGCTTAAATACCACTTTGCCTGATTCACCGGCATTAAGGCTTATTGTTTCAAAGCCTGCCAGACTGTACTTTGGCTGATTTGATGGATCAAGAAGCTTATCCAGTTCTGCTGTGTCAGCATTAAGTCCGTTTGAAAGCTTATCCTCCGGAAGCTTATCGATATAGAGCTCAGCTATCTCAACTCCCTTAACAGTTCCAGTATTCTTAACAGTAACCTCAACACTTACGATGTCACCGTCCTTTATAACATCTACATCCGAATACTCAAAGCTTGTATAGGAAAGTCCGTATCCAAATGGATAAAGAGGTTCACTTTCAAGATATCTGTAAGTTCTTCCCTTCATGCTGTAATCATCGATAGGCGGTTGTGTTCCGTCCTTATAAAATGTAACCGGAAGCTTTGCACTTGGACAAGCATCTCCGAAAAGAATATCCGCAAGAGCTTTTCCGCCTGCCTGACCGCTGTACCAGCTCTGAAGGATGGCACCGCATCTTTCATCCTCAATGGAATAGTCGATGGCACTACCGGTATTTGAAACAAGAACAACAGGTTTACCAACAGACAGAACTCTGTCTATAAGTTTTTTCTGTGATTCAGGAAGGAACAGAGAAACTTTGTCTCCGGCTGCGAATGCATTTCCCGTATCTCCCTCTTCTCCTTCTATAGTAGAATCAAGACCGACACAGAGGATTACAACATCACTGTTTCTTGCAACCATCTCTGCTTCACTGAGTCTGTCATCATCCTTGGCAAGATTCTGAACCTTATTCTCAAAGAGATGTGATCCTTCTGAATAAAGAACCTTTACATCCTTACCTACTTTATCTCTGATACCCTGAAGATTTGTTACATATCTTGAGGAGGTACCATTGTAATTTCCTTCCAGAACTGCAATTGATGCTGCTGTAGGTCCGATAACACCGATTGTTTTTATGGCATCTTTATCTAATGGAAGAATACCATCATTCTTAAGCATTACTACGGATCTTATACTTGCCTCATATGACAGTTCTGCTGACTCTTCAGTATCTATGTCGAATAATCCATACTTGTCATATTCACAGTCATCAGAGAACATACCGAGAGCGGCTCTTACTGCATATGCACTCTTTGCTGCTCTTCTTATGTCTTCCTCAGTTACAAGACCCTGCTCATAAGCTTCCATGATATGTCTGTAAACGAAACCGGCATTTACATCACATCCGGCTTTAAGAGCCATAGCAGCCGATTCAACGATATTTGCTGTCACTTTATGATTCTCATGAAAATCCATAAGTGCAAGGAAATCAGATACGATATAGCCTTCAAATCCATACTTCTGTCTGAGCCTCTTTACGATAAGCTCCTGACTTGCACAGGCTGGTTCACCGTTTACACGGTTATATGCACCCATGACACCGGCCACATCCGCTTCCTTTACAGCAGCTTCAAAGGCAGGAGTATAAGTTTCTTCTATATCCTTCTCTGAAACCTTTGCATCGAAGTAATGTCTTGATGCTTCCGGTCCGGAATGAACAGCATAATGCTTGGCACATCCTGCAGCCTTCATGTACTTTCCATCGCCCTGAAGACCTTTAATAAATGCAACACCGAGTCTTGATGTAAGATAAGGATCCTCTCCGAAGGTCTCCTGACCTCTTCCCCACCTGGCATCTCTGAATATATTTACATTCGGAGACCACATGGTGATATTTTTATAAAGATCCCTGTCGCCGAGTTTGATGGACTCGTTATACTTGGCTCTTGCCTCTGTAGAAACTACATCAGCAATCTTTTTCAGTAATTCCTTGTCAAACATGGATGCAAGTGCTATAGCCTGAGGAAATACAGTAGCTGTACCAGCTCTTGCAAGACCGTGAAGACCTTCACCCCACCAGTTATATTCAGGAATACCCTGACTCTCTACAGCCGGACTGTCATACCTTATCTGAGTGGCAGCCTCTTCGAGAGTCATAGAATCAATGAGATTCTCAGCAATTTTTTTGAATTCTTCTTTCATTGATATATCTCCGTAACCCTAATGAATTCAGTATAAAAACTCCCCTTAACTATATCTTATATCTCATTTTATACATACAGATTTATACTAACATAGGCACCATTTAATTACTTCTCAAATATTGCTCTAAAGTTTTCCAAAGTTGCTATACTTTTTTTCAATAAAGTGTGTTATAATAGAAAAGCTAATTACATTAATAGCAAAATATGTACTTATTCAGGTCATACAATCTGACCGGAATAAACACAAATCACACACTATGGGGAGTTGGACTAAATATGGAAGTAAGAAATCTACAAAACATGATTCTGGAATGTATAGCTTATGCCGACGAGATCAACAAGAACGGAAGCGTATATCCTGAAGACGCGAGGATGCCTCTTCGAGATCTTCTCAGACATGATATCATAGTTTTTCTTGGATATCTGTATGAGCCTGGCAACAAACACACTGCTGACCAGATGGAGTTTATAAGAACTAATCTCAGAATGAATCTTTCTGAGGATAAATTCGAAGAGTTTGTTCATCAGAAATGTATAGATGAAAGATTCCTCACTGAGGCACCTAAGTCTATCCGCTACTTTATAGCTTCCGACCAGGAATCTAGTAAAGATACTACGATGTCAGGTGCAGTTTCAAAATCAAAATTCATAGCTGACAGCTTCAGAAAGATCGGTTCAGGATTCATTGATTATCCTGAAGTACACGATGCTACCAAAAAGCATCTTTCCGATTTTGTTGAGGTTCTCAATGCTACGCTTAATAGTGCAGGTATTATGACCTCACAGCATACAAGCATTCTCAGGATGCAGGATAACCCTAACAGAAAACAGGGTGTCGCTACATTTACCAGCAGCACAAATCCTGATCTTGAAAATGTCACAACCTTCGATGAGAAGTCAGGAAGCTTCGTAACAAAGAAAGCTATCAATATATCAGGATATAACATCCAGAAAAAGAGAGCTGATGATGTATCAGAATTCCTTAACTTCCAGCCTGAAGAAGAAAAAGAAGATGCTATCTTCAAGCGTGGTGAAGGTCGTGTAGGTCGTAACAGACGCGGAAGCGATGATTCAGAAGAAATCGAGAAGCCTCTTGATGATCTTATTGCTGAACTTCAGGGACTTACCGGTCTTGCATCTGTTAAGGAAGACGTTATCCACCTTGTAAATATCATCAAGGTTAGAAGACTTCGTGAGCTTAAAGGTCTTAAGCGTATAGATATGTCATTCCACCTTGTATTTACGGGTAACCCCGGTACAGGTAAGACTACTATCGCACGTATCCTTGCTAAGATATATAAACAGCTCGGCGTTGTTAGCCGTGGTCAGTTTATAGAGGTTGACCGTTCAGGACTTGTAGACCATTATTCCGGTGGTACTGCTCTTAAAACAACAGAAGTTATCAACCGAGCAATCGGTGGTATCCTCTTCATAGATGAGGCATATACTCTTACTCATAACAAAGAGTCAGGTGACTACGGACAGGAAGTTGTTGATACACTCCTTAAACGTATGGAGGATGATCGTGACGACTTCATCGTAATCGTTGCCGGATATACAAACGAGATGCACGAGTTCATCGAATCAAACCCTGGACTTCGTTCACGTTTCAATAAGTATATTCACTTCCCTGATTATTCAAGTAACGAACTTATGCAGATCTTCAGATACATGTGTAAGGATACAGATTACATGCTTACAGAAAGCGCTGCTTCTATCGCAGAAACATACCTCAGAGGTATGACAGAAGGCAAGAAGGACAACTTCGCTAACGCTCGTCTCGTTCGTAACTACTTCGAGAGATGTATCGACAGACAGGCAAACCGTATCGTTCAGGATACAAAGATGACCGAAGAAGACCTCGTAACCTTCGTACGTGAAGATATGATCGAAGAAACAACCGCTGCTCAGCTTACAAAGAACAGCTAATCAGCAAAAAAAGGTGACAGTTTTTCATCAGGTGAAAAACTGTCATCTTTTTTTATTCTACTATTCTACTGAAAATGGAAGCTGTGATATGATATCTGCTTCTTTATCAACTCCCGGATAAACTTCCACGAGCTTTATTCCGTCAGGTGTAAGTTCAAATACGCATCTTTCTGTTACATACAGAACTTTCTGTCCGTTGGCAAGAGCTCTCTTTGCCGAGAAGCTTATGCTTGATACTTTATCTACGAACTTAGGAACCGCTCCTTCCTGAACGATCTTTATCTTACCATTTTCCTCTTCCACAAAAAGACCTTTGGCTGTAAATGCAAGACAGAATACAACAACCGGTGTTTTAGCAGTAATATTGGCGAATCCGCCTATACCGGAATAAGTGCCGGCACATCTATGGGAGTTTACATTTCCGTGCTTATCTACCTCAAGGGCACCCATGAAACAGATGTCCAGACCACCGTTATCATAAAGGTCAAACTGGTTAGCCATATCATATACGGATGCCGCTCCGATCATGGCTCCGAATACAGGACCTGATGCAGGAAATCCTCCGACTCCTCCGGACTCAACCGTAAGAGTTATCTTATTAAGCATACCGCTCTCTTTTGCATACCTTGAAACGGACTCGGGTATTCCGATACCGATATTTACTATATCATCCTCATGAAGCTCCTGGGATGCTCTTCTTCCGATTATATCTGCTATGGCATTATTCTTTCTCTTGGAAGCTGTCATCCTGTCGATGATCTCAACCCACATATCCCACTGACCTGAAGGTATCTCGAAGCTACCTGTAAGAGCTTCATATCCACTTCCCAGAGGTTCCTGCTCAACTACTACTATCGCATCAACCAGGCATCCCGGAATAATTGCATTACGTGGTCTGCTTGGTTTTCTAACAAGTTTATCTACCTGAACGATGACTTTACCGCCATTTGCTTTAGCAGCCTGACATATGGAAAGAGCATCACCTGACATATACATATCGTCGAAAGATATATTTCCTCTTCTATCCGCTGCGGTTCCTTTGATAAGTGCTATATCGATCTTCGGCAGTTTATAATATAGAAACTCTTCATTATCTACTTCTACAAGCTTAACAAGGGTATCATCCTTGGATATATCATTGATTCCGGGTCCGTCTATTCTCGGATCAACAAATATATCAAGACCTACTTTAGATAATGCCCCGGGTATACCACCGGCCTGTGCTCTTATGGCATGGGATATACAGCCCAGCGGCAGATTATATGCTTCAAATCTGTTCTCTAGAACCAGTTTCTTGGTACTTAACATAGCTCCGAAATGTCCGCATATAAGCTTATCAACTGCACCGTCCCTTATATATCCTTCAGCATTCCTGTTTTCATCCCAGAGACCGAAGCCCGCACTGGATATCATTGTAAGATGTGAAGGAGAACCGGATGCTTTATATCTGCTGTAAATAGCTTCATGCAGTTCAACCGGATTCTCTATTCCGACAAAAGAATTTACACAGATAGTATCTCCATCATTGATCAGATTCACTGCCTCTTCAGGCGTCATAATTTTATACATAATAATTCCTCTTTTTTTATTGTCACATAGACATATTTTATTCTTTTTTTTTAATTCGTCAATAGAAAAAAATATGTATAAATAATACTAAAAGTGTTATAATAAACGTGTGTATATTCATTTTGCTTTAATTGTTACATTAATGGAGGCACCATGGAAAGAAAACTTGTCGCTGCATTTGTCGCAGATATATACCGTGATATGGTTCGAAAAACCCAGTACGGCGCTATCATGGCAGCAAAACGACACAACGTCAAGCTGTTATTCTATACAATCTTTAGTGATAATTATAATAATAAGGGAATCACTGCGCTTACCGATTATGATATAGGCGAATTCGCCATATATCATCTGCCTAATCTCAATAAATACTCAGGTCTTATCGCATTTGACAGCTATATGCCTGAGCTAGTCATAGATCCGTTAAATGATATCAAGCGTAATGCTCCCTGTCCTGTTGTGACTCTGGGTGATATCCTTGATTTTTCTTATAATGTTGTAAATGATCAGGACCGCTCTTACATGGAGCTTATAGAACACCTTATAAATGATCACGGATGTAAGGATCTGGTTCATGTTGCGGGAAGAATGGAAATGTCATTCTCAAGGGATCGTCTCCGTATATTCAAGTATACTCTCGACAAGTACAATCTTCCGAATGAAGACGACAGAATATTCTATGGTACTCTCTGGTATGATTGCGGCGAAAGAATTGTAAATGAAATACTTGAACGATATATACATAACGTAGATAAGATACTTCCTGATGCCATAGTATGCGCTAATGACTACACTGCTATCGGTGTTATGGATGCTCTTGAGAAAAAAGGATTTTCCGTACCTGAAGATGTTATAGTGACAGGTTATGATAATGTTGTCGAATCTGATTTCCATGATCCTTCCATCACTACTTCTTCACAGCCATTCGAACAGGTTGGAAAGGACGGAATCAATATACTTGTTGATCTATGGAATAACAAGGAAGTTCCTCATGTAACCGCCGAACCCGGAATCATTGTTAAGCGTCAGTCCTGCGGATGTGAACCGAAAAGGGTATATAAACAGGATGACCTGAAAGAATCCTATTACAATACTATCGTTAAACTGGGACTATTATCAGAAGCCATTACGGATATGATAATTTTTACTTCCAATTCAGAAACCGATGACGATATATTTAATCAGATAGAAGAAAGCTGCTGTAAAGGAAACGGATTCACCAATGCTATTCTCTGTCTTATGGAGGATTGGGAAGAAAAGCAGATAGTTGTAACTTCTCATGATGATTTAAAGGATATCAGATTCCAGGTTGTCTGTGGTATGTATAATAAAAAGCCTATCAGAAGAGAAGTTCTTCCTAAAGGCCAGTGTCTTCCGGACAGACTTATGAATGATCCCGAAGCTTATTATCTGGTACCTATACATCACCTGCAGTATTTTATGGGTTACTTCATAGTATCACCTAACCTTGAAGAACTGGCACAGACCAATATCAAGACCTGGTTCATCAATATCAGTTCCATGCTTGAAAGCTGGAGACTTAAGAAAAAACTTAAGAGTTCACTGATTGAACTGCAGAATCTTTATATGACAGATATGCTTACAGGTCTCTTTAACCGTCGCGGATATGCTCTGAATTTCGAAAAATATTATACTGATTCTCTAAATAACAATGAGCAGATTGCAGTTTTTGTTCTTGATATGGACAATATGAAGTATATCAACGATAACTACGGACATGATGAAGGTGATTACTGTCTTTGTACTATAGGTAAGGCAATGAAGAAGTCTTCCATCGGAAATGAGATCTGCATACGTTCCGGTGGTGACGAGTTTGTAATACTTGCCAGCAATTATGACGAAGAAAAAGTTAAATCACTTATTGATAATATCCGCAGCAGAATAAGTAAATCCTGCAAGAAAGATAATAAACCATTTGATATATCCATCAGTATAGGCTGCTATCTCACTTCTCCGGAAAAGGATTCAGACAAATCCATCACAGAGATATCCGAAGAATATCTGAGAAATGCCGACGAACTGATGTACATCGAAAAGAAAGAACATAAAAAGAAAAAATAAACTTGAATAAAAAATAAGAAAGAATTTAAAAGATGACACTTTTTCACCTGATAATAAAGTGTCATCTTTTAGTTTACATAATATTATTCAATCCTAAGTCTTTCCACTACGCTCTTTTTACTGAGTTT
>JAFWSY010000200.1 GCA_017519155.1 Eubacterium sp. | reverse complement strand
CTGTATTCTATCATAAGAACCAGCAGATTTCTGATATACTGTTTTGAACTGTCTCTGGTCTCAGTATAATTAATAGGATTACTCAGTTCTCCCAGTATCTCGGAACTCTTATCCTTACTTACTCCCAGTTCCTCAAGAAATGAAACTGAACTGATTAGGGCTTCAACCAGAACATACTGTCTGAACATTACCGACCTGGTTGCTTCTTCACCGATGCTCTCAAAATACTCATTTACCAGATCATCGATTTCCGAAGTAGTTCCGCTTCTGAGGAAATTATAAATCGTCTTCCTGGATATCATGCTTGTATCCAGCTTATTGATATCCAGTTTATTAATATCTATATCTTTGTTTTCTGTATCTGCATAAACTTCATCCGTGCTTATACGTCTTTCATCAGCAATTGACTGTCTGATCAGTTCCTTCTGTTTATTGTCATTTCCGTTAAATACAAAGCTGTCATCAAACATATATCTTTCTGCAAAATGTCTGCTGGCATCAGCATAGGACATGTTTACATCACGGATTCTCTCAACTATCTTTCCAACAGATGCAAAGTATATCTTATCCTTGTAATCCTGCATGATGGACTTCAGCTCACCCAGTCCTTTTTCTATATTGGACTCAAGTTCTTCAATCGCATCAGCTTTCTCAAGAAGACAAAGGATATCACCTATCTGCTCATATACATAGACATGATTTTCATCATTATATAATTCCTTAAGTCTGCCATAGATTTCTTCATTTACTCCGGAGTATTCATTTATCACACCTGAATCAATCTTCCTCGGAAATACCTGAATAAGCACTATGCAGTAAAAGGCAGCAGTAACATCTATTCCAAGCTCTCTGCCTCTTTCCAGAGACTCCTGCATGGAAAGTCTTCCGTCGATCATATCACGAATGAACATACTTCTTTCAAGGATACGTATCTCTTCTCTATCTTTCTGATACTTGGCCTTTGCCTCATTTTCACGTCTGTCCTTCTCTATATCATCTGATATCTTAAGAAGCTCGCTCATAAGGCTTTCGCCCGAAACAGGCTTAAGTATGTATTCTTCAACACCGATACTGATAGCCTGTTTCGCATAATTAAAATCATCATAACCACTTAGGACAATTATTCTGATATTCGGCATTTCCTTTTTTACGAGCCTTGACAGCTCAAGTCCATCCATAAAAGGCATACGAATATCAGTAATCAGTATATCGGGTTCAGTCTTCATTATTTTGGGAAATGCAACCTCTCCGTCGCCTGCTTCTCCCACAAGTTCAAAACCGTTCTGTTCCCAGTTTACCGATTTCTTGATACCCTCACGGATAGCATATTCATCTTCTACAAGAAAAACCTTAATCATAATAATACCTCAGTTAAGAATCAGTGAGTCAAAATCCTGCCTGATTGACTCATTAGTTCTGTCCGTAATAAGCGTTTGCTCCATGTTTACGGAAGAAATGTTTGTCTCTAATACAGTCCGGAGCTGTCTTTACATCAGGATTGATCAGCTCAGTCTTAAGCGCCATCTTGGCAACTTCTTCAAGAACCACTGCATTATGTACAGCTTCAGCTGCATCCTTGCCCCAGGTGAAAGGACCATGATTTGTGCAGAGCACTCCGGGTGTATACATAGGATTAAGTCCTCTCTCCTCGAAGGTCTCAATAATAACAAGTCCTGTATTCTTCTCATATGCCTCATCTATCTCCTCCGGAGTAAGGTTTCTGGCACATGGTATCTCACCATAGAAATAGTCAGCATGAGTTGTTCCGTATAAAGGAATACTTCTTCCTGCCTGAGCCCATGAGGTTGCCTCAGGAGAATGGGTGTGAACCACACCGCCTATTTCAGGATATTTTTTGTAAAGCTCAAGATGAGTAGGTGTATCTGATGAAGGACGAAGCTTTCCTTCCACTATTTCACCATCAAGATTAAGTACAACCATATCATCGGGAGTCATAGTATCATAATCAACTCCACTTGGTTTGATAACAAAGAGTCCTGACTCCCTGTCGATTCCGCTTACATTTCCCCAAGTATATGTAACAAGATTTCTCTTGGGGAGTTCCATATTTGCTTCGTATACTTTCTGCTTTAATTCTTCTAACATTGATTTTTCCTCTTTTTTATATATTTTCTACTGCTGCTCTTTCAACAGGGATACACTTCTTGAATGCTTCCATATATTTCTCAAAGCCTTCTACCTCTTCCGGTGAAGCCATAACTGTATAGCCCTCTTCACCCTTGAAGATAACATCATTCAGGAACTCAGGAAGTGTCATCTTATCTGCAAAGCTTTCGAAAAGAGCAAGTACTGCTATACCCCATGCTCCGCCTTCACCAGCTGTCTCCATAACCGTGATAGGACCGCCTGTTGCAGCTGACATGATTCTCTGACCAACTTCCTTAGTCTTGAAATATCCACCATGTCCATACAGCTTATCGAATTCAATTCCCTCATCCTTTAAGAGAATATCAAGTCCATACTTAAGTGTGCTTACTGCACTGTAAAGATTATGTCTCATAAAGTTTGCAAAGCTGAAATCAGCATTTACGCTTCTGAGGATTACAGGTCTTCCTTCTTCAAATCCTGTTACAGGCTCACCTGAGAAATAATTATATCCCATTATTCCGCCACAGTCAGGCGCACCCTTAAGCGCTGCTTCAAAGAGCGTGGTATAAAGCTTATTTGTATCAACTTCGATACCCATAGCTTCACTGTATTCACGGAAGATATTTGCCCATGCATTTATATCTGAAGTACAGTTATTGCAGTGAACCATTGCCACATCATCTCCTACAGGAGTTGTAACAACATCTATTTCTTCATGCACTGCCTTTAAAGCATGCTCCATAACAACCATAGCGAAAACAGAAGTTCCTGCGGATACATTTCCCGTACGAACTGCTACGCTGTTTGTAGCAACCATACCTGTTCCTGCATCACCTTCAGGAGGACAAAGAGGAATACCTGCACCAAGCTCTCCGCTTACATCAAGAAGCTTTGCACCCTCCTCAGTAAGTGATCCTGCCTTTTCACCGGCAACAAGAACCTTAGGAAGTATATCCCTTATCTTCCAACCGAAGCCTTCTTTGCTGATAAGTGCATCATACTTATCAAGATAGGATTCGTTATAATTTCTTGCTGTACTGTCAATTGGGAACATTCCGGAAGCATCGCCTATACCAAGCACCTTTTCACCTGTGAGCTTCCAATGAATATATCCAGCAAGGGTAGTGAAAAATGTAATATCCTTCACATGCTCTTCTTTATTCAGGATAGCCTGATGAAGATGTGCTATGCTCCATCTCTGAGGTATATTAAATCCAAACTCAGCAGTCAGTTCCTTAGCTGCCTGCTCGGTAATTGTATTTCTCCAGGTTCTGAAAGGAACCAGAAGCTCTCCTTCTTTATTAAATGCCATATATCCGTGCATCATTGCACTAAAGCCTATAGCACCTGTAGTCTTAAGATCAGCACCGTACTTATCCTTAACGTCTTTCTTAAGCTCTGCATAAGCAGTCTGAAGTCCTGTCCAGATCATATCCAGGCTGTAGGTCCATACTCCGTTCTCATACTGATTTTCCCAGCCGTAGCCACCTTCGGCAATCGGCTTTCCGTTCATATCTGTCATTACAGCTTTGATTCTCGTAGAACCGAATTCTATACCTATAGCAGTCTTCCCTGTTTCAATAATTTCCCTCATTTTTATAACCTCCGTACTAAAATATTATTATAATCAATAAGCTTTCCTTACACCGGAAAACTTAAGGGCTTACTATCCTTATGATATAGTATCATAATTATTCTATATATGTAATACGAATAAATATAATAATAAAAAAGTCAACCAAGTTAATAAATATTCTTAATCTTATAAATATCTATTCCTAACCCCTGTTTATTGTACTTTTACATATAATTATCACTAACACAGTTTATTGTACCATATAACATGGAAATGTGTTCAATATACATTGATTTTTTCAAAAAGGTACCCTTTCAAAGGGATATTTGTAACTATTGGTTTACATAAATATATATTTGTTCAAAATAACTCCGTATACCAGAAAAGGTACCCCATAAATAATAATTCTGGGATACCTTTTTTGATAATATATCAATTAATGAACATGACTTTCTTATTGATTATATTTTCTCGATTATTGGTAATATCGATTATTTGTAATATCGATTATTGATAATATCTGCTAATATCGATTATTGATAATATCGATTTTTTGATTTTATGGGTTTTACTTTCTAACAAGAAGTGACTGACCTGTCATTTCTGCAGGCTGCTCAAGTCCCATTATCTCAAGAAGTGTAGGAACTATATCACAAAGCTTGCCGCCTTCCTTAAGTGTGTAATTCTCATCATAATTGTAAAGAATGAACGGAACAGGATTTGTTGTATGAGCTGTATGAGGCTCTCCTGTCTCATAGTTCTTCATCTGCTCACAGTTACCATGATCTGCACAGATAAAGAGTACTCCGTCAACTTCCTTTACAGCCTCTACTGCATCACCGACACATTTATCTACTGTCTCAACTGCTGCGATAGCAGCCTCAAGAACTCCTGTATGACCAACCATATCAGGGTTAGCGAAGTTGATGATGATCACATCATATTCTCCGGACTTGATAGCCTTAACCAGATTCTCGCCAACCTCAGGTGCGCTCATCTCAGGCTGAAGATCATAGGTTGCAACTGCAGGAGAATTAACAAGTATTCTGTCCTCATCCTTGTTTGGCTCCTCAAGACCGCCGTTAAAGAAAAATGTAACGTGAGCATACTTCTCTGTCTCAGCAAGTCTGAGCTGCTTAAGTCCGTTCTTAGCAAGGTACTCGCCAAATGTATTGGTGATCTCCTGCTTCTTGAAAGCTACGAACTTGTTAGGGATTGTTTCATCATAATCCTTGAAGCATACATATGTAAGTGGCATATAGCCTTTAGCTCTCTTAAGGTATTTGATACATTTTGTATCAGAAGCATCACCTTCCTGAGCAGCGATGTCTTCATCTGTGAAACAGAATGCCTTGGTTATCTCACGTGCTCTGTCAGGACGGAAGTTGAAGAAGATTACAGAATCACCTTCCTTAACAACTGAAAGTGGCTCGCCAGCTTCGTCAGTTATAACTGTAGGAATAACAAACTCATCTGTTACTCCCTCATCATATGACTTCTGCATAGCATCAATAGGATCTGTAGCCTTAACTCCTTCACCGAGTACCAGTGAATCATAAGCTTTCTGAATACGATCCCAGTTATTATCTCTGTCCATAGCATAGTAACGACCGCTGAGTGAAGCAACCTTACCTACGCCGATTTCCTTTGTCTTATCTACAAGCTCCTGGAGGTAATCCTTACCTGATGCAGGAGGTGTATCTCTTCCATCAAAGAATGGATGAAGATATACATTTTCAAGTCCCTCTCTCTTGCACATCTCAAGGATTGCATAAAGATGTGTATTGTGGCTGTGAACACCACCGTCTGAAAGAAGTCCCCAGAGATGAAGGTCACTACCCTTTTCCTTACAGTTATTGATTGCACGAAGGAGCTCTTCATTCTTGAAGAAATCTCCGTCCTGGATGAACTTAGTAATAAGTGTGAGATCCTGATATATGATACGTCCTGATCCCATATTCATATGTCCAACCTCTGAGTTACCCATCTGACCGTCAGGAAGACCAACAGCCATACCTGAAGCAAAACCCTTCTGGTATGGACACTCAGCCTTAAGCTTATCCATAACAGGTGTCTTTGCCATAAATACTGCATTTGAATCCTGGATATCTGATTCACCATATCCATCAAGAATCATAAGAACTACCGGTTTCTTGCTCATATCTTTTCTCCTTTTTTTCTACAGTAACTATGATGTCACTAAAATTATATATGGTATGTTAGAACTACTTCTTGTGGAGTTATATGGTTCTAACTAAAAGTCCAAATGTTACTATATATGATTTTAGTTTATTTCGCAAGTCACAATCTAACTAAAATAGAAGCATTTTACCTATATAAATGTAGCTATTTATACTATTAGTATATTGAAAGATAATATAAATCTGATATAATTATGCTCTATGTCTCATTTAGAAATAAAGATTTACAAAAGGGAGATTACTTTTTAGTAATCTAAAGAAAGAAATGTTAACAGCTATCAGGAAAAAATATATAGGAGACCGCGCCTTCTACAGGAAGCTTCTGGGGATTGCATTTCCCATAATGATTCAGAACGGCATGTCCAATTTCGTAAATCTCCTTGATAATATAATGGTAGGTCAGCTGGGTACTGAGCAGATGTCAGGTGTTGCTATAGTTAACCAGCTTGTCTTTATATTCTATCTTCTGATATTCGGCGGATTATCAGGAGTGGGTATTTTTACTGCGCAATATTTCGGAAATAAAGATGATGAGGGTATCCGTCACACCTTCAGATATAAGCTGTGGCTGGGCTTCATCGTAACTGTAATTGCTACTATTATATTACTGATATACGGAGATGAGCTGATCGGTCTTTATCTTAACAGCTCTGCTGAGGGAGGTAATCTGGAAGCAACTCTCTTCTACGGTATGGAGTATCTTGGAATAATACTCTTTATGCTGCCATTAGTTTACATAACTCAAGTATACTGCAGCACCTTAAGAGAATGCGGAGAAACCAAACTCCCTATGATTGCGGGTGTTATAGCCGTTTTTTCAAATCTTGTTCTGGACTATATACTGATCTTCGGTAAGCTGGGACTGCCCGCACTTGGTGTAGCCGGAGCTGCCATCGGTACCGTAGCCGCAAGATTAATAGAAATGGTCATCGTAATAACCTGGTGTATCCGTCACAGGAAAACCCATACATATTTTAACGGAATATATAAAACCATTCTGGTTCCGCCTCAGCTTGTATGGAAATACTTTTACACCGGTATTCCTCTTCTAATGAATGAGGGACTCTGGTCCATAGGCGTGGCCATGCTGAATCAGGCTTATTCCATGAGGGGACTCAATGTTGTTGCAGGTCAGAGTATAGCAAATACCATAAACAACCTTTTCAATATAGTATTTATAGCAATGGGCGATTCAGTTGCAATCATCATAGGACAACATCTTGGAGCCGGGGATATGGAAAAGGCAAAGGACGAGGATACTAAGATCATCGCCTTCGCCATGTTTACATCACTTATCATTGGCTGTGTAATGTTCAGCGCTTCAGGGCTTTTCCCGAACATTTATAATACAAATGCCATGGCACGTCTGGTGGCAACACATTTTATAATGGTACAGGCCATTGTCATGCCGAAGGATGCATTTCTGCATACCACCTACTTTACTATCCGGGCGGGAGGCAAGACCATAATCACCTTCCTATTTGACAGCTTCTTTATGCTGGCAGTAAGCGTTCCTCTTGCGAATCTTCTCGTAAGATGTACAACTCTCGGACCTGCCACCATATTTGCCCTGATACATGCAGCGGATCTCTTAAAATGTGCCGTAGGCTTTATACTCATTAAAAAAGGAGTATGGCTCAGGAATATCGTTAAATAACATCAACGGTATTCTGAGCCATTTTTCATTGATTGCCTTTTGTTCTGTTATACCCTATCTCCGAAGCGTTATATTTTTTT
>JAFWSY010000199.1 GCA_017519155.1 Eubacterium sp. | reverse complement strand
GGAACCAGAACAGAGTCCAAGAACCTGAACTCCTTTAAGGCTATCAGAAGATGTATAGAAAATGAAGTAAAGAGACAGAAGGATATCATCGAGAGCGGAGAGAAAGTCGTACAGGAGACCCGCCGCTGGGATGATCTTAAGGGTGTATCCTATCCTATGCGTTCCAAAGAGGATGCTCAGGATTACAGATATTTCCCGGATCCGGACCTTGTACCTATCGTGGTAAGTGATGAGTGGATCGAAGAGATTAAGTCAAAGCTTCCTGAATTTAAGGATGAGAGAAAAATCAGATATAAGGAAATGTACGGTCTCCCTGATTATGATATAGACCAGATAACCGGCAGCAAGAAGATGGGTGAGATATTCGAAGGAGCAGTTAAAGAAGGCGCTGATCCTAAGAAGGTATCCAACTGGCTCATGGTTGAAACCATGCGTCTCATGAAGGAGACAGGAACAGATGCAGACAAGCTGAAGTTCTCTGCCACAAACCTTGCAAAGCTGGTTAAGCTTGTGGATTCAAAAGAAATCAACAATGCGACAGCAAAAGAGGTATTTGAGAAGGCTATATTCTCTGAAGATATGGATCCTGTTAAGTACGTAGCTGACAATAATCTTTCCATGAAGACAGACTCCGGAGAACTTGAAGAAGTAGTAAAGAAGGCAATTGATGCCAATCCGAAGGCAATAGAAGATATTTTAGGTGGAAAAGGTAAGGCAGTTGGTGCTATAGTAGGATATGTAATGAAAGAGATGAAAGGTAAGTGCGATCCTGCTGAAGTCAACAAGATAATCGCTGGTGAAATTGAGAAGCTAAAATAATAATTTTTCCGCGTCGAGCTGAGACACGCAGTCACGAGGTATATGCCTGAGGGACTCTGCTTTCGCACAGGCGCGGTGCCCTAGGCTCACTAAGCTCTCGCTTCATCTTCGACTCGCGAATCGCTAAGTGAACAGACCGCTTATGGTCCCTCAGGCATACACTCGTGCCTTGCTTAGTCAGCTCGTTCGCGAATAAGTATACTGTCGCACATGCTTAGCTTACTTGCCGTGGGATTTACGTTAATATATACATTCACAGAATAATATATGAGAAAAGAAGGAGAAGAATGATGAGAACATATCTCGTAACAGGTGGTGCCGGTTTTATCGGTTCTAATTATATTCACTATATGTTTGATAAGTATGGAGATGATATCCGTATCATCAATGTAGATAAGCTTACATATGCAGGTAACCTTGAGAACCTTAAGGATATCGAGGATAAGCCTAACTATACTTTCGTAAAGGCTGATATCTGCGATAAGGATGCTATAGCTAAGATATTTGCGGAAAATGATATCGACAGAGTGGTACATTTTGCAGCAGAGTCTCATGTAGACCGTTCAATCAAGGAGCCTGAAGTATTTGTTCAGACAAATGTACTGGGAACAGCTGTTATGCTCAACTCAGCTAAGGCTGCCTGGGAGAATGAAGATGGTTCTTTCAAGGAGGATAAGAGATTCCTTCATGTTTCTACAGATGAAGTATATGGTTCACTTCCTGATGATCCGAACGCATACTTCTATGAGACTACACCGATCGATCCTCACAGCCCTTATTCAGCTAGTAAGGCTTCATCAGATTTTCTTGTAAAGGCTTATGTGGATACATATCGTTTCCCTGCAATTATAACTAACTGCTCAAATAACTACGGTCCTTATCAGTTCCCTGAGAAGCTGATTCCGCTTATTATAAATAACTGCCTTGCAGGAAAGAATCTTCCTGTATACGGTGACGGAAAGAATGTTCGTGACTGGCTCTATGTTATGGATCATGCAAAGGGTATCGATATGGCTACTGAACAGGGACGTTTCGGTGAGAGATATAACATCGGTGGTCACAATGAGAAGCAGAATATCGAGATCATCAATATCATTATTGAGACACTTCAGGAGCTGCTTCCTGATTCAGATCCTAGAAAGGCAAATGTAACCAAGGACCTTATCACATATGTAACTGATCGTAAGGGCCATGACAGACGTTATGCCATCGCTCCGGATAAGATCAAGGCTGAGACAGGCTGGTATCCTGAGACTATGTTCAAGGATGGAATCAAGCTTACTATTCAGTGGTACCTTGAGAATGAAGACTGGATGAAGAATGTAACCAGCGGAAATTATCAGAAGTACTACGATGATATGTACAGCAACAGATAGATACATTATAAACAGTATTGGGATTAAGGGACAGAAGGCACAGGGATATAGCCTGTGTCTTCTGAAGAGAGAGAAGATATGGTTAAACTTACTGTAGTAATGCCCTGTTACAATGAGGGAACAAGAATATATAAAAATCTTATAGAAACAGTAACCCAGATAGAAAAGTTCTGTGACAGTTTCAGGATACTTGCCGTTAATGACGGGAGCAGTGATGAAACTGAAAGCGAGATAAAAAGAGCTTCTCTTCAGGATAAGAGGATAGGTATGATATCTTATCCGAATAACAAAGGTAAGGGTTATGCTGTTAGACGTGGTATGCTTGCGGCAAAGTCTGAATATACTGCTTTTCTTGATGCGGATCTGGAGCTTCCGCCTCATATGCTGGAAGCCTTTCTTAAGAAGGCTGAAGGTCTGGAAGAGGGCGATAAGAATAAATATGATATCGTTATAGGCTCTAAGATGCATAAGGATTCGCAAGTTGATTATCCTTTTGTGCGTAAGATACTCAGTGCCGGGTATTTTACATTTATCAAGATATTATTCGGACTTAAGGTTAAGGATACCCAGACAGGTATAAAGCTTTTCAGAACAGAGAAGATAAAGCCTGTACTTGAACTTATGAGATCGGGTGGTTTTACCTTCGATATAGAGATGATGGCTATCGCTAACAAGATGGGGCTTACCATTACAGAGATGCCGGTTATAGTTAATTTCTCAAGAAATAAAAGCGACAAGTCGAAGATAAGCATGAAGAGTGTATTCGTGATGGCCAGAGATACATTAAGAGTAAGAAAGCATGTATCTAAAATAAAAGTATAACTTCAGGTATATGATAAACCTATAAAAAGAATGGTTGACAAATCATGGTAAAAAGATTTAATCTTTCGTAAGTATATTATATTTGATGAAAGCAGGTGTATATAAATGGCAGAAGAGATTTACAATGCCGGGAATGCTGATATTGATAAGATTGAGGCTCTTCCAGTGGATGAGGATGGAATAATAGAATACGTTAATAAGGATATGCTTATTGGAGATATTATTGCTAAGTATCCCGATGCTGCTCTTGTTCTTATGAAATGTGGTATGCACTGTGTTTCCTGTGGTGTTTCAGCATATGAGACACTGGATCAGGCCTGCGCAGTACATGGTCTTTATACAGATGATATCATGAAGGTAGTCAATGATTTCCTGACACAGACACTTGCAGGTGAAGCTGCAGAACCTCAGTGAATTATTAAGAAATAGAGGGTATAGGTATTTACCTGTAGTATTTTAAAATCTAACATTTTTTCAATTCATATTATTGGGAAAAATATGTGGTCATTTCTTTATTATTTCTTGATTTTTTGTTATTTTTGTTATAATTCGAATAGGTTGTTATAGTGTTGCGTAGATCTTATCTTTTTATGTGGAGGTTGATAGAATTATGGGTAAAAAAAGATTGGTTTTACTATTAGTTTTAGTGCTTGTATTTTGCTCAAGTATTAGTGTTTTTGCTGGAACTGCCAGTACAGGTACTGTATATCCTGGAGTTACAGGTTCTGTTACTGCAGATTTTTCTTCTAAATATGGTGTTTTTGCTGGAACTATTTCAGCCAAACCGGGAGGAACAGTTAAATTAGTTGGATATAAAAACGATTTTAATAATCCTGTAAAAGATGGTGTTTTTACAGCAGCAAAACGAAGTATAGGATTTAAAAAAAGTGTTGGCAAAAAATGTAAAAAAATAAAGGTTGCTATCTGCTTAAATGGAGTTAGAAAAGTGGATGCTACCATGACTAGAAAGTGATTTTATGAAATATTTTATAAATAAAAGTATATATAGGGATAAATTATCGTTTGGGCTTCTAATTATTTGTTTTGCACTAATTATTTTTTCAGCTGTGAATTTGTCCTTTATATATGGCAGATATGCAGAAGCTAATGATTCATTACACAGATATTCAAATTATTCAAAGGGTGCTATTTATCCAGTAATAACATCCTTTGAAGCGCAAGTTCTTGGAAAGCCATC
>JAFWSY010000018.1 GCA_017519155.1 Eubacterium sp. | reverse complement strand
TTGTTTCTTGATAGAATGGCTGAAAAGCTTTGAGTATATCTTCCTGCTTATTCGCAAAATCCAGAACAAATGTATCAACCTTACCTGGACAGGTTCTGTTAAGGCGTGAAAGAGTCTGAACGGCTTTTACTCCCTTTAATTTCTTATCTACTATCATAGTATGAAGAAGCGGTTCATCAAATCCAGTCTGATACTTTTCTGCTACAACAAGAACATTAAAGTTATCATGAAACTCAGCTTTTGTCTGAGTATCAGATATATGACTGCCATCCTTACGAACATTGAGTTTACTTTCGGTATACTCTTCCTCTCCATCAAGGACGCTTCCAGAAAATGCCGTAAGTACATCCATGTCATCATAATGATGTTCATTGATATATCGCTTTATTTCATGGAAATATCTTACTGCTGCAAGACGAGAGTCTGTAACAACCATCATCTTGCCTTTTCCACCAATCTTATCTTTTGTAGTATCCTTAAATGTCTCAACTATAATTGCTGACTTCTGGCTGATATTATATGGATGAAGTTTTTCGTACTTCTTAATAATCTTAGTCGCTCTACTTTCCGGAAGTTCAGGGTTTTCATTTGTATTCTTAGCAATCTTAAAGCATGTGTCATAAGTCATATAGTTTTGAAGGACATCAAGAATAAAGCCTTCTTCTATGGCTTGTCTCATACTATAAATGTGATATGGATGGAATGATCCATCTTCATATGGAACACCAAACATTTCAAGTGTCTGTCCCTTTGGTGTAGCTGTAAATGCAAAGAATGAAAGATTCGGATGCTTACCGTGGGTAATCATTTCCTGAACTATCCTATCATTCTTATCAATTTCATCTTCTGCCTTACCTTCAATCTCAGCATACTCTCTTAAAGCTTCTTCTGTATCAGCAAGAGCAGTTTTAAGCTTCATAGCAGAACTACCAGTCTGAGAAGAATGCGCCTCATCAACTATAATTGCAAAGTTTCTTCCTTCTACTATATCTACTTCCTGATAAATAACCGGAAACTTCTGAAGTGTTGTAACTATGATACGAACCTTATTATTGATAGCATCTCTTAGATCACCTGAATTCTTCTTCTCATCTATGGTTTCAACCACACCAAGAGTATGATCAAAGCCAGAAATAGTATCCTGAAGCTGCTGATCAAGAACTCTACGGTCTGTTACAACAATTACACTTGAAAAAATAGGTTTATCGTCTTCATTATGAATAGATGCTAGTCTATATGCTGTCCATGCAATAGAATTGGACTTTCCAGAACCAGCACTATGCTGAATAAGATAATTCTTTCCTGCCCCGGTATCTCTAACATCTGATATAAGCTTTCTTACAACATCTAACTGATGATATCTTGGGAAAAGAATCATCTTCTTCTTTATAATCTGCTCAGAACCATCTGAAAGCAGTTTCTTCTCTTCCTTAACCTGAAGACTGATGAACTTCTGAAGAATATCCATCATGCTTTCCTTCTGGAAAACATATTCCCATATATATGATGTCGGATAGCCATCAGGATTAGAAGGATTGCCTTTACCACCATCATTTCCAGCCCCATTAGAGCCCTGGTTAAATGGAAGGAAGAATGTATCCTTTCCATCTAACTTAGTTGTCATGCATGCCTCTAACTGATCGATACAGAAGAAAGCAAGTATCCGCTTATTAAACTGGAAACATATTTCGCGAGGATCACGGTCATACATCCACTGTCTCTTGGCATTTTCAATATTCTGCCCTGTGTACTGGTTCTTGAGTTCAAAAGCAAATACAGGAATACCATTTACAGCAATAACCATATCAACAGAATTACTATTCTCAGAAGAATAATACCACTGACGATTTACAGTAATCTCGTTTGCTGCATATAGCTCTGCAGCAGTCTGATTTAGACTTGATTCCGGAGCAAAGAAGCACACTTTAAATGTAATACCACGATGCTTAAAACCATGCCTTAACACATGTATCAAACCATCCATATCACAAGCTGTATTAAATGCCTGAACAAACTTTAACTCAGTGTTTACACTATTTTGTAATTCAAACCTCTTCCATTCTTTTTCTTGAGTGGTTTTAACAAAACGAATCAGTGTATCAGTATATACTCCAAGTTTAGGATCATACGCATCCACATTCTTTGTATATCCACCATCTGCAGATAAAAGAAAAGCTTCTATATCTGATTCAAATTGCTTTTCACTTGTAACCGTAACTCCCATAAGTGCCTCCTTATTGAGATTTTTTATACATTTGCTTCTTTATATATTCATGATAGTATTCCAATGTTTTTCTATCTTTTGAAATGATATATTTATGTTTCACATCCGTTTCGATATGAATGGTACTTCTTATTAATGCTTTATTATAGTAATCAACTATCGGCTTTATAACAGTAGAAACTGAAAACTCTTTCAACTCCTTATCACCTTTATCAATAAGTAACACATAATACTCTGGTGATAAAGGCATATACCCTCTTGTCTTGCCATATTTATCATTCATAATCACACTTGGATAATTACCTGTCAAAAAGCTCATATCTGTACCATTCTTTAAGAAAACTACTTTATGTGTTTTATACAGAGCCCTCGACATATTTTCCAGTGCAGTCATACTTAATATCGCATTATTATGTGCCTGTATATCGTTCCATTCTATCCCCATTTCTCTTCCAATTTCTGGAGTCATTGAAAATGCCAAGGGATTTCTTAATAACATAATAACCATCCAAGTTATTAAACACAGGCTATTATCTTCTAGTTTTAAGAACCTCTTTACATTATCTGTTTTCAATGCGAGAAATAAATCTTCAAGATAATTAGAATATGAAGTTTCAAGTTTTTGATATACGCCGCTCTCAAACAGATTTTCGTATACTATTTCACCTTCAGAATCCCTTAGCTCGTAATAATCTTTCTCATAACAGATGCCTTCAATGCTTTTTGAACTAATCTTGCCATAGCCATCTATTACATAACATGTCTTTCCATCAGCGAAATTCTTAAGATATACTTGTGGTACAACATGCTGATCATGTGTCATCAGACCACTTCCTTCTTACCTGTGACATATTCATATATCAATGATTTCTTAAATGATTCCATTTCCGAAATAAATAATTCCTTTTTATTTATAATCTTATCTACTTCTTTTATTTTTTCATCAATATACTCAGCAATTTCTTTTTGTT
>JAFWSY010000198.1 GCA_017519155.1 Eubacterium sp. | reverse complement strand
TTTTCTCTTTAGTATCTTTAGCCTCTTTAGTTTCTTTAGACTCCTGTGATTCCTTCGGTTCACCGGATCCTGTTTCTTTTCCGATTGAAAGGAAACCACCCTCGGTAGCATGAAGTATAGCAGCAAGACCGATATTACGTCTGCTTCCATCAACAGATTTGTATATCTCACCAGTTTCAACAAGTGACTTGGCAATCTGTGTAACCTCATCCTTAAAGGATATCATCTGACGTCTGTCACGAGAACTAAGCTTAAACAGATACTGGTTCTTTGAACTTATGAGAAGAATACTGAAGGAATGTACATTATCCTTCTGTTCCTTCATACCTGAACCGATCATTCTACTGTTTGCAATGATGATATCAGCATTATCATCAGGCAGATACTCAGAAAGAATAAGCTTATAAATCTTAAGATAATCTTCTTCATTCTGAATCTTTATAGGAAGCTCAGCAACAGCAAACTCAATTACTGAATCGGCTATTCTGATTGTACCACCTTCATCATCAATTGATGCAACACTGGAACGAGGAACAACCAGTCTGAAGAACTTATTCTCAATAACCTTCTGATCCTTGTTAGGCTCAGTGATTACAAGATCAGGATATGTCTTCTCCATCTTGTTCATGGACTTGATTGCTGCATCATCTCCGCCCTCAGCAGTAAGCATAAGAGCTTTATACAGTTCAGTAATCTGTGGTGTACGATACTTAACCTTCTCTGTAATCTTATCAACCGCAGGCTCATAAGCCATTGCAGCATTCTTAAGATAAAGATTGATAAGTTCTTCCTCAGATATACCTTTTTCTTCTTTATACTGTATAACCTTAAAGAGGTTCTCTTTATCGAAGTCCTCGAAGTCACTGTCAAATGCCTTCTCAAAATACTTGAGAGACTTCTTTTCACCTGTAAATTCAGGCATAGACTCCTGACGCTCATATATCTTACCAAGCTCATAAGCAGCCTGTGTACTACCAAGACCAAGAGCTTCAAGGAACGACTTCTCTATCTCATAGTCATTTGCGATATAGAATACCTGAGCCTGTTTCATAAGAGCAACCTTTAATGCAGTAGCTCCGGAACCGGCCTTAACGGCTCTCTCCCATTTATCAACTGCAGACTGAAGGTTCTCACCATGTAACTCTTTAATATCATTTATATATGCATCAGCTTCATTGATACCATTCTTTGATGCTTCGTTGAAATACTTAAGAGCCTTATCACCATCACGACCTGTTGCGAGCAGTCCGTAATAATAGAATCTACCAAGATAGAAAGGAACTCTCTTATGTCCGAGTCTCTCAGCATCTTCATACCATTTAAGAGCCTTGGCATAGTCTTTTCTTTCCTGATCAAATATGTTACCGATAAGGAAAGCAAGATCCGGATCTTTAGTAGCCTCAAAGAGCTGTTTTGCATAACTAATGGTTTTTTCAATATCACGATAAGGTGAATCCTTATCAAAGTACAGATCAATAAGCAGATAACTTGCTTTGATAGAACCAAGCTTAAGTGCCTGTTTAGCATTTGTCATGGCACCTTCATAGTCCTCAAGATAGTAGCAATATACAGCTTCACTGTAATACTGATTATCCTTACGATTAAGACTCTGATCACTTACACGTGTAGGGTTAACAAATGCGAAGGAATTGGCAGTCTCAAATATGATTTCTTCGTACTGTTCAATGATTTCCATTGTAGCGCACACAAATCTCATACATGCAAGACGTCTGCCCTGGTAAAATGCGAAAGTAACGATACCTTTATTCATCTCTTTATGATAGAAGGTTGTACATATACCATCTGCATACTCTGTTATATATGATTTTAACTGAAGCTCTTCTTCAAAAGCATCATTACAGTATCTCAGATAATTCTCAAGTGTCTTCTTGGACTCTCTTGGTATACTGTCATAGCTTACATACATCTCAAAATCTTTATATGTAAGACTAGGTGCATAATACTCTTCATCTGTTTCCTCATTGATTGTCTTAACCCAATCCTTTGGAAGCTTATGGATATATCCATCAATCTGATTATGCATATATGTATACTGGTACTGAAGTGAAGCAGGATCTATAACCTTATATCTAGGTTCTTTACCTTTTTCCTTACGCTTCTCAGATATCTCAGTATAAAGCTTATCTTTTTCCTCAAACTCAAGTGAATCAGTATGCTGGCTGGCATATTCAACTCTGTCATAAGCCTTCATGGCATTCTCGTCACCGAGATCTGCAAGCTGCTTATACCATGCCATAGCTCTGTCGAGGTCAACAGGAACTATAAAATCACTTTTATTACCGTATTCATCTACACGGCAAAGTCCATTCTCATAAATGGAACCAAGATTCATGTATGCTGATTTTACACCGAGCTGAGTTGATTTTTCAAAAAGGGAAATAGCTTTTGTAAAGTTCTGGGCTTCGAGATACATCTTAGCAGTTCTATAAATGCTTTCAGGATCATTAGAAAGATTTGAGAACTTTTCAAGATAAGAAGCGGCCTTATCAAGATCTTTTTCTGCCTTAGCATTACTATAATGACCTAACTCAAAGAACTCGCTGAGAACAGTAAGTGCATCCAGACCAAAGTTCTTATATGTAGAATCATTGAAACCTATATCGGCAATGCCTTCAAGTATCTCCACAGCATCCAAACCGTTAGCATTTTCCATAAGACTCATTGCCTTATCATACTGCAATTCTACAGAACTTTTATTTGATTTTTTACCACCAATATTGGCGATTTCTGAAAACTTATCTCTTAAGTTGCTAAAAAAACCCATAGTAGCCCCTCCGCTTTGCAAAATCATGTCAGTTTCAATCAATAATTATAACATATTTTACAAGATGTCGCAATAAATCTTAATTAGAAGTAGTCATATAATTTATTATAGCTTCAACAGCTTCATTTTCATCTACGCCTTCTGCTTCAACTTCAATTTCCTCGTTGTTGCACAGACCAAGGCTCATCATACCCATGATACTTTTTGCGTTAATCTTCTTGCTGCCTGAAATAAAATACATTGTACTATTGAATCTGCTTGCTGTCTGTACTATCTCAGCAACAGGGCGAGCTTCATCAAACTTAGGAATACTAACAGTGATTTTCTTCTGTACCATAATAATTTCTCCTACTCGTATCATTTAAATAGTTAAAAAGTAACAATAGTTATATATCGAACTATCTATCCTTTCCTGAGTTCATCAGCTATTTCACTGATTTTTCTCAACCTGTGATTAATACAGGATTTGGAAA
>JAFWSY010000197.1 GCA_017519155.1 Eubacterium sp. | reverse complement strand
CGAATCCGGGATTGAATTCAACAACTTCTGCCTTAGCACCCTTGATAGGATCAATCTTCTGCATAACACCGGGACGTACAGTAGCCATCTGAGGACGGAAGTCAGGGCATGCGATTGTAGCGATTGTGTTTCCGCCGAATGCAGGACGAGTCATAAGAAGCTGCTTGTGCTTCTGCTCCTGACCTGCAACAGGGTTGATCGGGAAATCACCGATCTCAAGACTTGTACAGTCAGCTGTAAGTCCTGTATGTACTCTTGATGATACTCTGGGCCAAGATCTCTACCGATTGCTGTAGCACCAACAAGGAGGATCTCAGGCTTGAACTCATCGATAACAGATGCAAGAGCGTGTGTGTAAGGCTCTGTTCTGTAATCCTTAAGTGCAGGATCATCAACTACGATTACTCTGTCTGCACCATACTGTGCGAGCTCGTCAACAAGACCTTTAACCTCGCTTCCAAGTAATACTGCAGTAACTTTCTTCTCATCAAGATCTTCTGCAAGATTCTTTGCTTTGCCCAGAAGCTCGAGTGCAATGCTTGAAATTTCATTGTCAACCTGCTGAGCAAAGATAAATACACCTTTATATTCTTCTAAAGACATGACGCTTCTCCTTTTCCTATGTTAATTAAACGATATGCTTCTCTACAAGCTTACCCATCAGATATTCAACTGCTTCATCAGCAGAGTCAAGAACAACCTTCTCTCCCTGACCCTTCTTAACCTTGTCAGAAGCCTTTGCAATCTGTGTAGGTGATCCCTTAAGTCCAAGGTTAGAATCATCAACGTCCTTAAGATCTGCTCTGCCCCAAACTGTAACTTCCTTCTCGAAAGCATCGAAAATTCCGCCGGGAGTCATATATCTGGGCTCGTTGAGCTCTGAAAGAGCAGTTACAAGGCAAGGCATCTTAGCCTTTACGATGTGATATCTGTCTTCGAACTGTCTCTTAACTTCTACAGTCTTAGCCTTCTCATCAACTTTAATCTCTTCTGCGTAAGAGATAACAGGAAGGTTAAGGTGCTCAGAGATCTGAGGTCCAACCTGAGCTGTATCTCCGTCGATAGCCTGACGGCCTGTGATGATGAGATCATACTCAAGGTTTCTGATAGCACCTGCGATAGTTGAAGATGTTGCCCATGTGTCAGCACCGCCGAGTACTCTGTCTGTTACAAGGATTCCCTTGTCAGCGCCCATAGCAAATGCTTCTCTAAGTACAGCCTCAGCCTTAGGAAGTCCCATTGTAAGAACTGTAACCTCTGCGCCGTACTGATCTTTTAATCTAAGTGCTGCTTCAAGTCCTGCCTTATCATCAGGGTTCATGATTGCAAGCATAGCACCTCTATCCAATGTTCCATCGGGTTTGAATTTAACGCCGCCCTTTGTATCGGGAACCTGCTTAACGCAAACTACAATTTTCATTATTTTTTCTCCTTTATAGTCTTCTGTTCATAAGGAAGTTCGACTCTCACACTTCGTGTTCGATCGAACTAAGTAGTACACCAGGCTCGAAAAACCCTCGCCGGGTGATTACTTAAAGTGATTACTTCAAAAGTGCGCCAGAGATAACCATTCTCTGAACTTCTGATGTTCCTTCGTAGATCTCTGTGATCTTAGCATCACGCATCATGCGCTCTACTTCGTACTCTCTGATGTATCCGTAACCACCGTGAAGCTGTACAGCCTTTGTTGTAACATCCATAGCAACTTCTGCAGCGAAAAGCTTAGCCTTAGCAGCTTCTACGCCGTAGTATGCCTGATTCTTCTTTGCATCAGCAGCCTGATATACAAGAAGTCTTGCAGCTTCACACTGTGTAGCCATGTTAGCAAGCTGGAACTGTGTGTTCTGGAAAGCGCCGATTGATCTTCCGAACTGCTTTCTCTCCTTAACGTACTCAACAGTTCTGTCAAGTGCGCCTTCAGCAATACCAAGAGCCTGAGCAGCGATACCGATACGTCCGCCGTCAAGAGTGTGCATTGCGATATTGAAGCCCTTTCCGCGAGCACCGAGAAGGTTCTCAGCAGGAATATGGCAATCCTGGAAGATAAGCTCGTATGTAGAAGAACCACGGATACCCATCTTGTTCTCCTTTGTTCCGAATGTGAATCCGGGAGTTCCCTTCTCAACGATGAATGCTGAGAACTTCTTCTGCTTTCTTCCCTTCTTATCTTCTACGATATCTGTGTAAGCGATGATGATGTAAACATCAGCAACCTCACCGTTTGTGATAAAGCACTTAGAACCGTTAAGGATCCACTCTTTACCATCTTCTGTAAGAACAGCCTTAGTCTGAACACCCTGAGCATCTGTTCCTGCCATGGGCTCTGTAAGACCGAAAGCACCAAGTTTCTCGCCCTTTGCAAGGGGAACAAGGTACTTCTGCTTCTGCTCTTCTGTACCATATGTCATGATAGGATCGCAGCAAAGTGATGTGTGAGCTGAAACGATAACTGCGGTTGTTCCGCATACCTTAGCAAGCTCCTCTACACACATAGCGTATGTAAGAGGGTCACATCCCTGTCCGCCGTATTCCTTGGGAATCGGAATACCCATGAAACCGAATTTCTGCATTTTCTTTACAGTTTCGATAGGGAATTCCTCTGTCTCATCAACGTCTATTGCATGTGGCTTAACTTCTTTTTCTGCGAAATCTTTGAAAAGAGATCTGGCCATTTCATGTTGCTGATCAAGCTGAAAATCCATTATATTTTCCTCCATTACTTGTTATTCTTAATTTATAATGAGGTT
>JAFWSY010000196.1 GCA_017519155.1 Eubacterium sp. | reverse complement strand
GGCTATCCCTTGGGAAAGGGGCCTGCGGCGCCAAACGCGGAGGAAACGGAGGAACGGAGACACGGAGCGATTTTGGATGCTGAAGCTGAATATAGGTAACCCCGCACCTTTTGGTTTCAGAGCACCGGAGAAACTTCTGGAGATCATGCAGAACAATCTGTCTGCTACAGAGGGCTATTCCGATTCCAAGGGAATAGTATCAGCCAGAGAGGCTATTAAGAAGTATGATGAAAAGAAAAACATACCAAATGTAGATATAGATGACATTTATACCGGAAATGGAGTAAGTGAGCTTATTACACTTTCCATGCAGGGACTTCTGGATTATGGTGATGAAATACTTGTTCCATCTCCCGATTATCCGCTGTGGACTGCTTCGGTAACACTTGCCGGAGGAACTGCGGTGCATTATGTGTGTGACGAACAGGCCGGCTGGTATCCTGACGTAAAGGATATCGAGAAAAAGATTACTCCGAGAACCAAGGGTATAGTTGTTATCAATCCGAACAATCCTACGGGAGCGCTTTATCCAAAGGAGCTGCTGGAGGAGATTGTAAAGCTTGCCAGACTTCATGATCTGATCATTTTTGCGGATGAGATATATGACAGACTGGTAATGGACGGTAAAAAGCATACTTCAATAGCGAGCCTGGCTCCTGATCTGGTATGTATTACATTTAACGGACTCTCAAAGTCACATCTTATAGCGGGCTACAGAGTCGGATGGATGAGTATATCAGGTGATAAGTCAAATGCCAAGGGTTATATAGAGGGTATCAAGCTGCTTTCGTCAATGAGACTCTGCTCAAATGTACCCGCTCAGTCTCTTATAGCTCCCGCTCTTGAAATGATGGAAGAGACGGAAAAATTAGTTGAACCTGGAGGAAGAGTATACGAACAGAGAGAATGTATAGTAAACCTTCTTAACGATATACCAGGTGTAAGCGTAGTTAAGCCTGAGGCAGCATTTTACTGCTTCCCTAAACTGGATATAGAAAAGTTTAATATACATGATGATGAGAGATTCGCTCTGGATGTTCTGAGAAAGAAGAAAATACTCTTCACACATGGAGGCGGTTTCCATTATGAAACACCGGACCACTTCAGAATAGTATATCTTCCGGAGATGGAAACACTTAAAGAAGCAGGACAGAAGCTGAAGGAATTCCTGGCCGACTACAGACAGCTCGATTAAAACAAAAAAGGTGACAATCGTACTTTTGTTCATTTTGTCACATTTTGTCATCATATAGAACCCGAAGGAGAATCAATCATATGGATCAGAATACACTTGTCAGAAATAATATAACAGGTACTTTTCTTAAGGATATCGAAGAGATAGTGGCTGCACCCATTGACTGGTCTATGCTGGAAGGAAAGAGCATAACCATAACCGGTGCATCCGGATTCATAAGTTCGCATCTGGTGCTTTCGCTGCTTCTCAGAAATGATGACTATAACAGCAATATCAAGATTATAGGCCTTGTAAGAAGCATGGAAAGGGCAGAGAAGAAATACGGAAATCTTCTGGGACGTGAAGATCTGATCCTGGTTGAGCAGGATGTGTGCGATGATTTCGACATGGTGCCTATGGCTGATTATGTGATACATGCTGCATCACAGGCGTCTAACTGGCATTTTGAAAATGATCCTGTTGGTACCATAAGGGCAAATCTTGTTGGAACTGATAAGGTTCTCAGATATGCACTGCAGAATAAAGCCGAGGTTCTTATAGTATCAAGTCTTAAAACCTACGGACTTGTTACAGATGGTTCTCATGAGCTTATGGAAGAAACTCAAGGCTATGTAGATCCTGATTCTTACAAAAACTGCTATGCTATGGGCAAGCGTGCTTCGGAGACACTGGCAGCAAGCTACAGCAAGCAGTATGGCCTGAATATTAAGATAGTAAGACCTAGCTACATATACGGTGCAGCCAGCCTGGATGATGACAGGGTATGGGCTCAGTTTATAGCAAATGTAGTGAGAGGCGAAAATATATTATTAAAGAGCAATGGTGCTCCATACAGATCCTTCTGCTATGTTACCGATACAGCTACTGCTATGCTGACGGTTCTGCTGAAGGGAAAAAATCTTTTTCCTTACAACATTTCAAGTAAGGACAGCAACATAACTATAAGAGATTTTGCAAAAAAAGCAGTGGAGGCATTTCCCGAAAAAGGCCTTACTCTCAGCTTTGCATATCCTGAAGATGCAAAAGAAGTACAGATAGATTATTCTAAGCAGACTCCTGAGATAATGAACAGTGACAGATTAATGAGTCTGGGATGGAATGCAAATGTGAATATTTTGCAAGGAATTAAAAGGGCAGTTGCGATTTTGACGGAAAAATGATAGACTATATCTGTAAAAGTGGGCAAGTGCACCCAAATTGCGAAAAAGGAAGACATCCATGGTTAAAGCAGTCAAGTTTATGATAGGCCTGGTGGCCGCTATTTTGCTGTTTCTGGTAGTGTCTGATTATATCAGAGATTACAGAAATGCTTATGAAGACGAATTAACAAGTACATATTCTGCACCCGGCGAGGAGGTGCAGGTTGAAATACCAAAAGATTCATCCGTCAAGGAAGTTGCGAAAATACTTCACGAGAACGGACTTATTCGGTTTGAAAAAGCTTTTGTAAACAGACTTCAGGACTCTGAATATCGCGGAAGGCTTCAGGCCGGAACCTTCACCTTAAGAAAAGGAATGAATACTCTTGAGATGATGGAAATAATGTCTAAGGAAGATGAAGACTCTAAGGTAGTAAAACAGCTGGTTATACCTGAGGGTTATACTATCGATATGATCGGAGCAAAATGTCAGGAAGAGGGCATATGTTCCAAAAGTGATTTTATTAAGGCAGTAAAGTCCATTACAAAAGAGGATTTTGAATACCTTGCAGATGTTCCTTCTGGGGCAAATGTAAGATATAAGCTGGAGGGATATCTTTTCCCTGCAACTTATGACATAACAAAGAATACAAAGCCTATAGATATAGTAAATATGATGCTGAATGCATTTGATCTGTATTATACAGACGAACTCAAGTCTATAGCACTCGAGAGGGGTTACAATTCTTTCCAGGTGCTTACTGTAGCTTCAATGATAGAGAGAGAAGCAAAGATAGATGAAGAACGTCCGAAAATAGCTTCCGTTATCTATAACCGACTTGAGGAAAATACTCAGCTTCAGATTGACTCGACTATTTTATATCCGATGACTGAAGGAATGTATGACAAGCCTAATCTTATGGAGGGAGAACTTGATTATTCATCTCCATACAATACATATGTTTCCAGCGGACTTCCGGTTGGACCTATATGTAATCCGGGACTTGCCTGCATAAAGGCGGCTCTTCAGCCGGCAGATACAAATTATATGTACTATCACATCATCGATGAGGAAAAGGGAGAACATATATTCACAGAGACTCTTGAAGAACATGAAGAGACTCTTCTGGATGATAATCAGTCCGATGATGAAGAATAAAAAACTATAACATCAATTGATATACAGGAGGATTGGTAGCGACATGAGAAGTTTTAGATTTACTGCTAAGAATTTAGGACATGAACGCTTTCTCACTTATGTTATGGGAGAGGGCATGGAAATAGATGAAGATGTCCTGGATTACTGCGAAGAGAATGAATTATCCGAGATATTAGACATCATTTATGAAGAGGATGACGATTTTGATTATCTTACCTACGATATAACAGGCAAGATGACTATCGATAACTTTTCACAAGGCGTAATGAGCAGAGAAACTGTTCTGAAGCTACTCAGAAATGTTGCCTTAGGAATGATCAGCATAAAAGAGCATGCTATTCCGCTTTCTTACATACTTCTCAATAAGGAATTTATGTATATAGATCCGGACAGCATGAATGTTCAGTTCCTGTATCTCCCAGTTGAAAGTGATGCTTCTCTGTCCACAGAGTTCAAGAGTTTCGTGAGACAGCTTGTAGCAGGATTCGTATATAATGTTGATGAGAATCTTTCCTACGTAGGACAGCTTCTTACATATATAAACGGAAACGGATTTAACTTAAGAGGTCTGATAGGACTTTGCGAAGCTTTGATGCAGGATGCCGGAATAGGTTATACAGCCGAAGAAGGCATTTCCACAGATGACGGAACAGAAGTTGTAAGCGATGCCGATCTTGGAGAGGCTGCAGAAGAAAAGAATCCTATGGACTTCATGAACGAGCTGGGAACAGCTGACGAAAAGCTTCCTGAGATAGGTGATGATGACGAAGATGTTCCTGAAGCACCTGAAGCATCGGAAGAGGACGCAGAAAGTATCGAAGACATCAAGGCTAAGCTGGATGAAATGGTTAATTCTGATGATAATAAGGTTGATTCGGCAAATGTAGGAATGCAGAAGCCTGTAAGAGTCAGCAGAGCAGCTATGCTTAAGGCGGCAGCAGAGGAAATAGCTGAGGAAGACGAGAAGGCAGCTGAAGCTGCTGCAGAAGAGAAAGAAAAGGCAGAAGACGTTAACAATAAGAACAAGAATAAGAAGGCAGAAGCTGATAAGAAAGAAGAGCAGGAAAATAAAGAAGCAGCTAAGCCTAAGAAGGAAGAAATCGTTGATAATACCATACTCGGAAGAGATGGTGCTATCAAGATAAATCCTTATCTTGTACGTGTAAATACAGAAGAGAAGATAATCATTAACAAGCCTGTATTCAAGATCGGAAAGGCAAGCAGAGGAGTTGATTATCATATAAGCGGAAATGGTGCTGTCAGCCGTCAGCATGCGATCATTCTTCATAAGGGTGATTCATATTATATAAAGGACAATAAGTCAACAAATCACACCTATGTAGATCAGAAGCAGCTTGAGGCAGATGAAGAAGTTCTTCTTAAGAATAACTGCACCATAACTCTTGGTGACGAAGACTTTACATTCAAGTTCAGCTAAACCAATAAAAGAATTTTAATAAGTACAGTTCAGGGTGTGAAAATGCTCTGAACTTTACGTGTCTAAAAGAAATAATGTATTTTTAAACTTTTTTGGGGAAAAAGTGGGGAGGTATTAATATGCAGGATAACTTGTTTATAGACATGCCAGAAGGTGTTACTTTACCGGATTTTTTGATTAGCAAGCTTACCAGACAGGAAGCTATAACGCTTGTCAAGGATTTAAATGACAGGCTGTTTCCGGGTACGATAATTACTTTAAAACAGGCTCCGCCTGTTAATCAGCCGGCACCGCAGCCACAGTCTGCTATGCAGCCGATCCCACAGCCACAAATGAATAATGATGCTCCTGCGGGTCCACAGCCTGTACCGGCACCGGCGCCTGAAGGACCGGTTCCTGTAGCAGAAGAGCCACAGCCAGCACCAGCACCTGAAGTACCGGTAGCAGAGGAAACACCTGCACCGGAGGGACCAACGCCTGTACCAGCACCTGAAGTGCCGGTAGAAGAAGAGCCTGCACCAGTGGAAGAACCACAGGCAGCACCTGAAACACCGGTAGCAGAAGAGCCGGCACCAGTGGAAGAACCACAGCCAGCACCAGCACCTGAAGAGCCGGTAGCAGAGGAAGCACCTGCAGCAGCAGAAGAGCCACAGCCAGCACCAGCACCTGAAACACCGGTAGCAGAGGAAACACCTGCAGCAGCAGAAGAGCCAGCACCTGAAACACCGGTAGCAGAGGAAACACCTGCACCAGTAGAAGAAGCAGCTCCAGCTACAGAAGAAGCACCGGCAGCAGAAGAGCCTGCACCAGTGGAAGAGCCACAGCCAGAGCCAGCACCTGAAACACCGGTAGCAGAAGAAACACCTGCACCAGCAGAAGAAGCAGCTCCAGCTACAGAAGAAGCACCGGCAGCAGAAGAGCCTGCACCAGTGGAAGAACCGCAGCCAGCACCTGAAGCTGAAACAATTAAAAACATTCAACCGGAAGCAGAAATACCTGCTCAGCCGGAACAGATAGAGACACCGGTACCGCCGCAGCCAATACCACAGCCGCAGCCAATACCACAGCCGCAGCCGGTACCACAGCCGCAGCCGGTACCGCAGCCGCAGCCAATACCACAGCCGCAGCCGATACCACAGCCGCAGCCGGCACCGATACCGCAGCCGGCACCGATACCGCAGCCGGCACCGATACCACAGCCGCAGCCGATACCGCAGCCGCAGCCAATACCACAGCCGCAGCCAATACCACAGCCGCAGCCGATACCGCAGCCGCAGCCAATACCACAGCCGGCACCGGCACCGATACCACAGCCGGATTCACAGCCGATAACTGATCTGACACCAATACCGGGTGTGCCATCTATGCCTGACTTACAGTCTATGCCGGATCCTGCATCAATACCGGATCCACAGATAGCACAGCATTTAAATCAGTCTATTCAGCCGGCTTCGATTCCTGAACCACTTCAGTTCTATCGTGAACCTGAACAGAAAACAGGACTTACAGAGCAGTTAACAAGTGATGTTATCGAAAAAATAAGAGAAGAAAACGCTGCTCCATCTATTGTTCCTGAAGTACCGGTTGAGGAAATAAGTCTTGATGATCTAGGTCAATATGAGCCACATCCTCATCTTGTAAGACAGAAAACAGGTGAGAAGATATATATAGACAAGGATACATTTAAGATAGGCAAGTCGAAAATACATGCCGATTATTCAATAGAAAACAACACTGCAATAAGCAGAGTTCATGTAGTTATTATTCGCAGAAATGGGGTTTGCTATATGGAGGATAATAACTCAACTAATGGAACATTTGTGGATGGAAGCAGATTGGAGCCGGGAAGAGAAATTCTTCTTAAGGCTAACATGAATATAATACTTGGTGATGAGAGCTTTACTTATTTACTGAGAGACGAGGTATAGAGCATGGAGTTTTCAGCAACATACAACACTGACATAGGAATAAGAAAGAGTACTAATCAGGATTCAGTTGCAATCAGAATTATTGATTCACCTGATGGTCAGGTTGCTTTTGCTATAGTATGTGATGGAATGGGTGGACTTGCCAAAGGAGAACTGGCATCCAAGGAAGTAATTACTGCATTTTGCAGATGGTTTGACGAGGAATTTGCGACTCAGGTAGTAGAGGGATCCTTTACTGCACTTAGACTTCGTGATGACTGGAACAGTATCATTCAGACAGAGAACAGACTACTCGGAATATACGGATCAGACCATAATATAATGCTTGGTACAACCGTTTCGGCAATACTTATGTATAAAGGTTCATTTTACATCGTTCATGTAGGTGACAGCCGAGTGTACGAATTAACAGACGGAATCAGAATACTTACTAAGGACCAGACTTTTGTAGCCAGAGAGGTGGCAGCCGGAAGAATGACTCCGGAAGAAGCAAAGGTTGATCCCAGACGAAGTGTTCTCCTGCAGTGCGTAGGAGCATCAGCGACAGTTACTCCTGATTTCCTAAAAGGTAAAGTACAGGAAGGCAGTATCTACTTCGTTTGTTCAGACGGTTTCAGACATCAGATATCAGAAGAAGAGATAATGGAGAAGCTGGGACCATCACCTGACAGAACACTTGACGAACTAAAATACGGATGCGTATACCTGACAGAGCTCGATAAAAATCGTAAAGAGACAGATAACATCACAATAGCAGTGATAGCAGTGAGCTAGAAGAGCGGACTTCATCGAGTAACGCTCGGAATACCTAGTGAATGTACGACATATAAAACCATATACAAAAAACTAACAAATTGGGGATAAAAAATGCTTAAAGAAGGTACAGTAATAGACGATAAGTACGAGATACTTAAGCAGATAGGTGAAGGTGGAATGTCCACCGTTTACCTCGCTCGTAACAACAGAATGAACATGCAGCTTGCCGTTAAGGAAATTAAGAATGACGGCTCAAAAAGCACGGAGATTCTTCTCAAAGGTCTGGAAAGAGAGGCCAATATCCTTAAGGATGTAGACCACCCTGTTATTCCACGTATTATTGATATTGTCAAATATAATAATACCATCTGTGTTGTTATGGACTTTATTGAAGGAGAAAACCTTGCTGATAAGCTGAAGGAAGTAGGCTGTTTTTCACAGGATGATGTAATTGACTGGGGTCTTGAGCTGGCATCAGCTCTGGAATATCTGCATTCCATGAATCCACCGATCATTTATCGTGATATGAAGCCTTCAAACGTAATGCTTAAGCCGGATGGCGGCGTTAAGCTTATCGACTTCGGTACTGCAAAAACTTATGATATAGAGAATAATGCTGATACTACAGCTCTCGGAACCAGAGGATACGCTGCTCCGGAGCAGTTTGGTGATGCTCAGGGACGTGGTATCTACAAGACAGATGCCAGAACTGATATATATAACCTGGGTGCTACTCTTTATCATATGGTTACCGGAAAGAATCCTCAGGAGCCTCCTTATGAGATGGTTCCTATTAGACAGGTGAATCCTTTATTATCAACCGGTCTTGAGGAAATCATTCTGAAATGTACCAAACCGAATCCTGAAGACAGATATCAGTCATGTTCAGAGCTTATCTATGCTCTTGAACATTATACTGAGCTGGATGAAAGCTATATTAATTCCAATAAAAATAAAGTTAGAATGTTTGCTGTAAGTGCCGGACTTACACTTCTGTTCGGATTAGTTGCTATAGCCGGTAAATCAGGAATGAATAAGGCAAATGCGGCTAATTATGTTACACACATAGAGAGCGGAAATGATTATAAGTCTGAGGGAAGATATTCTCTTGCAGCTGTAGAATATAGAAACGCATTTGAACTTTCGGGTGATGATGCAGATGCATATGTGAAGTATATTGATCTGTTCATAGACGCTTCAAAGGACGTTGAATCCAAAGAGGAGCTCAACCTCAGTGATGGACTTAACGTTGTGGCAAACCGTATAAAGAACGGATATTCAAATGTAGATAAGAATAATGAGGTTCTTTATAAGATGGGTCTTACCTACTTTACTGAAGTAGGTGATTATGGAGTGGCTAACAAATACTTCAGTATGGTTGATGATAATGATAAGAATTATGGTGAGCTTTCAAATTACTATGGAAGTATCGCTCTTATCATGTCCAGTACAAATGTAAATGTCAGCGAACTCATGGACAATGTCAATGGATTTGCTTCCTATAATATGAAGAGTCTTCCAAATGACAGTAAGCAGAAATTTGAAAATTATGAAACTCTCGGAAAGATATATGTAACATATCTCTCTACTGAGGGTGTATCAGAGCAGGCTGAGCTGGTTCTCAGTCAGGCAATAAAGGATCTGGAGGATTACTCCGGAGGAGATCAGGCAGATTATTACTATGTATTCAGTAACGACTTGGCTGAGGTTTACTATGCTATAGCTGAGAAGAGTGATTCAGAAGCTGATTATAAGATAGCACTTAACTATTCACAGGAAGTTGTAGATCAGATAAAGGGTAAAGTTGATCTCAGCAAAACTCCTGAAAATGATTCGGCTAAGGGCTATGTAGTAAGCTATGTAAATATCATGTGCCGTATGGCAGAAATATATGGAAAGCTCGGAGATAAGAAATCAGCGATTGAGACTTATAAAACAGCTGAAACTGAGATGGGTTCCAGTGAGAATTCCATCAAGGTATATTCAGAGCACCTGAATTATCTGTATGCGCTGTTTGAATCTGAACAGCAGGATCCGAGCCAGTGGGATAAATCAAAGAAAAATGAAATTCTTGCTGTATTTGATGCCGGAAACAAGATAAATGGAATAGATTCAAATCCTAACTGGATAAAACGCTCTTCCATAATGAACAGCTTAAAGGAAGGAGAGTGATAGGATATGATTTTTAACATAATGTTTTACGTAGGCCTTGTCCTGTTTATACTCTTTTTCATAGCAACGATAGTAATATTCTTTTTACTTAAGATTCCAAAGGCATTTGGAGTAGTAACCGGACAGACACAGAAGAAAGCAATTGAAGAAATAAG
>JAFWSY010000001.1 GCA_017519155.1 Eubacterium sp. | reverse complement strand
TCGTCAAATATAGAAGTGATAAAAGATTCATGAGTATTTCATCGTTTCTGAAAAGTGGTGATGTATGTGAAGAGGATTACTGTTATCATCAGATTCCCGATACTCTGGCTCCTCTGGATTATAAGAAGTTCAGAGAAAATGCTGAAAAGATCGAGGTTTATTCGGTAGCAACAAATCTTGATACAGGTAAACCCGAATATCTGAGGATTACTGATGTTCAGGAACAGATGGATGCTGTAAGAGCATCAGCATCCCTTCCTTTGGTTTCAAGAATAGTAGAATACGACGGAATGAAGCTTCTTGATGGCGGCTCTGCTGATAGTATACCCCTGGAGGCTTTTGAAAAGATGGGCTTTGACAGGAATATTGTTGTACTTACCAGACCTGAAGGCTTTGTTAAGAAGCCGGACAGATCCATGCCTGTTATGAAGAAATTATATTCCCAGTATCCGGAGTATTTAAAAACTTGTGAAAACAGATATATCGAATATAACAATGAACTTGAATATGTAAGACGTGCTGAGTCTGAAGGACGTGCATTTGTTATCAGACCAAGCAGAACGATTAAGATATCACGTTCTGAAAGCGATATAGAGAAGATTAAAAGAATGTATAAGCTGGGCAGATTTGATGCTCAGAACAACATGGATGAGTTGATCAGCTTTATATCAAATAAATAATAATTTCAGGACATATAAAATGGTATTTTCAAGTATTGAGTTTCTTTTTAGGTTTTTGCCGATTTTTATATTAGTATATTTTATATGCAGGGAACCCTACAGACTCTATGTGATTCTTGTAGGGAGTCTTGTTTTCTATGCATATGGAGAACCTCTCTATATTCTTCTTATGATTGGTTCAATACTTGTAAATCATCTGATTGCCCATGGCATGTATAGAAGAAGGATAAATGCGTCGACACCCGCCGAAGCACGGAAAAGTAACAAGGGACTGCTTGCTCTTTCCTGTTTTATTAATCTGGGTGTTCTTTTTATATTTAAATATCTGGGCTTTTTCTGTTCCATAGTAAATGATATATCAGGTAAGGAAATCCTTAAATCACCACAGCTTACACTTCCTCTGGGAATAAGTTTCTATACATTTCAGATAATGGCATATGTAATAGATGTATACAGAGGTAAATATAAAGTAAGTAAGAGTGTTATCAGCTTTGCTACTTACGTATCCATGTTCCCGCAGCTTATTGCAGGACCAATAGTTAATTACAGCGAAGTAGAGCATAACATGAAGGACAGAAAGACAAGTCCGAAAAATATTGAGAACGGAGTTATCCTCTTTGTTATCGGTCTTATGTATAAGGTTCTTCTTGCCAACAATATAGCTTCTCTATGGAATGATGTTCAGACTATAGGCGTACATGGAATGAATGTACTTACTGCCTGGCTTGGTTCCTGGGGATTTTCCTTCCAGATATACTTTGATTTCTGGGGATATTCACTTATGGCCATAGGTCTTGCCAGGATAATGAATTTCAGAATCCCTCAGAACTTTAAAGAACCTTACAGTGCACTTTCTGCCACTGAATTCTGGAGAAGATGGCACATAACTCTTGGAAGATGGTTCAGAGAGTATCTCTACATACCTCTTGGTGGAAACAGAAAAGGTTCTGTAAGACTTGTTTTAAATATATTTATTGTATGGTTCCTGACTGGACTGTGGCACGGAGCCAGCTGGAACTTTATCATATGGGGACTGTTTTTCTTTGTGATTCTTATTCTGGAGAAATTCCTTTACCTTGATAAATTAGAGAAGAACAAGATAGCAGGACACATATATATGCTGTTTATCATTCCTCTCAGCTGGACCATATTTGCCATCACGGATATAAAGACTCTGGGTATGTATATAAGGAAAATGTTCCTTATCCCGGTGGCAGGTGGGAAGGGTATATCCACTATGCCTAAATTCCTTTCTCTGTTTGGAAAATACTGGTGGATGCTGCTTATATGCGCATTTTTCGCAACACCTATTCCTATGCAGCTCGTGAAAAAATATAAGGATAATATAGTTTTTAAGATTATCCTTCTGGTGGGCTTCTGGCTTTCGGTTTACCAGCTGACGCAGGGATTTGATAATCCGTTCCTTTATTTCAGATTCTGATGTGACAGGAGACTAATAGATGACTCAGTCTAAACGTAAGATAAAACATAATAAGCGTAAGGTTTCTGTCATAAAGACCATGCCCCTTACACTCTGCCTGATTGCATCGGCACTGTTTTTTACGGTATTCGGTCTTGTGAGATTCGTTAAAGCAAAGGGTGCTTATAAGTATAACTGGAAGACACCTTTTGTTGTTGCTGCATTTACTGAGGGAAATGCAATGAACACGGCTGAAGCAGATGCTTATGTGGAGACTCCCGTAGCAGATGTTAAGTTGGATATAGCAACTAAGTCTGATGCCACACCTGCTCCAACTCCGGATCCAAATGGACCGATCATAGAAAAGTATTCCAAGATAAAGGATCGCGTGGAGAGACCTATGATCTATGAAGAGGTGCCTAACTTTACTCCTAAGTCTGCTTATTATGTATATACAGGCAAGAAGCCTCTTACAACTGTTTATCCATATATAGAAGTTGATGATTCCTATTTCCAGGATACTCTGTTTATAGGAGATTCACGTATAGAAGGACTGGCTGACTTCGGCGGAATCGAAAATGCCGAGTTCTGCTATAAGGAAGGAATATCTGTTTATAATATCCTTGATGAAGACCTTATATTTGAGGGGGAGAGAGGATACTTCGGAGATATAATAGGAAGAAAGAAAT
>JAFWSY010000195.1 GCA_017519155.1 Eubacterium sp. | reverse complement strand
TTTATTATCAAAATCTATAAGCTCTGTAGCCTTATATGCATTTGCTCTTGCCTCATGAAGATCACTGCCCAGAGCAGTTACTCCAAGTACACGTCCGCCATTTGTAACAACAACCTTGCTGCCGTCCTTATCAGCAAACTTTGTTCCCGAATGGAATACATAGTATCCGTCCTTATCCTTGAAGTTCTCAAGACCTCTTATCTCGAAGCCCTTCTCGTAGGAAACAGGATATCCGTCTGAAGCAAGCATTACACATACTGCCGCATTATCCTCAAATTCAAGATTTATCTTATCAAGTGTTCCGTCTGCACACGCCAGCATAACCTCAACTATATCGTTCTTAAGTCTCGGAATAACGACCTGTGCCTCAGGATCGCCGAAACGTGCGTTGAACTCAAGTACCTTCGGACCATCCGGTGTAAGCATAAGTCCGCAGAAAAGAACTCCCTTGAAAGGTCTGCCCTCTGCAGCCATAGCATCGATAGTTCTCTGGTATACATTTTCCTCGCAGAACTTAGCTACTTCATCTGTATAGAACGGGCTTGGAGAAAATGTACCCATACCGCCTGTATTAAGTCCTGTATCACCATCTCCTGCACGCTTATGATCCTGTGCTGAGGTCATAGGCAGGATGGTCTTTCCATCTGAGAAGCAGAGCACCGAAACCTCACGTCCAGTCATAAACTCCTCTATAACAAGCTTGTCTCCTGCATCTCCGAACTTCTTATCTATCATTATTTCCTTTATGCCCTCTTCAGCCTCTTCCAGAGTCTGGCAGATGAGAACGCCTTTACCGAGAGCAAGTCCGTCAGCCTTTAATACATAAGGAGCCTTGATTGTCTTAAGATACTGAAGTGCCTTATCAGCATCCTCAAAGGTCTCGTAAGCAGCTGATGGAATGTTATATTTCTTCATAAGGTCCTTGGAAAATGCCTTCGAAGCCTCTATTATGGCAGCATTCTTACGTGGACCGAAGGTTTTGATTCCCTCATCGAGGAATGCATCTGCAACTCCTGCAGCAAGAGGATCATCCGGTGCAACGATTACAAAATCCACATCCTTTTCCTTAGCAAATGCAACCAGCTTCGGAGCATCCATAACTGATATGTCCGCACATTCAGCAAACTCGGATATACCCGCATTTCCCGGTGCTGCATACAGCTTATCACATAAAGGACTCTTACTTACTGCCCAGGCAATCGCATGCTCACGACCACCGCCGCCAACTAATAATATTTTCATTTTAATTCTCCTTTTATTTATGTTTTTCCTATGAAACTATTCACAACAATCTCAAAAGCTTTCGGAAAAACCTAGTTTTGCATATCAGGTTTCTTAACGTATGAAACCTTACCTTCAGCTATCAGACCTATGGCCTCCGGAAGTATCTTCCACTCAGCCTCTTCCATGATTCTCTTCTGCAAAGCCTCAGGAGTATCTCCCTCCTGAACATATACAGCCTTCTGAAGGATAATTGGACCTGTATCTGTTCCTGCGTCTACAAAATGTACTGTAGCTCCGGACACCTTAACACCTCTTTCCAGAGCAGCCTTATGAACTCTCAGCCCATAGTAGCCTGTTCCACAGAAAGAAGGAATAAGTGAAGGATGGATATTGATTATCTTTCCTTCGTATTTCTTTATAACTATCTCAGGAATAACAACTAAGAAGCCTGCAAGAACTATAAGGTCAGGCTTATATTCATCAAGCTTTGCAAGAAGAGCCCTGTTAAATGAGGACCTGTCAGGGAAATCCTTAGGTGATACCACCTCAGCGCTTATCCCTGCCTGCTTTGCTCTTTCAAGGGAATAAACCCCGTGATTGTTACTTATTACACCAACTATCTCTGTATCCTTTATCGTACCATCCTGCACTCTGTCTATAATAGCCTGCAGATTTGTACCCCCACCGGATACAAGCACAAGTACTCTAAACATATAGTCCGTCTCCTTTTATATTAAACCAATTCAACTTCTTTATTTCCGGATATAACTTCACCAACAAGATAAGCCTTATCACCGGTTGAAGCCAGTGCTTCGATAGTCTTCTCAGCATCTGCAGCATCAACTGCAAGCACCATACCGAGTCCCATGTTGTAGGTGTTATACATCATATGCTCTTCTATATCACCCTTTGCAGCAAGAAGACCGAAGATAGGTGGTATATCATATGAATCCTTCTTTATCCTTACGCTCACTCCATCAGGAAGCATACGTGGGATATTCTCATAGAAACCACCGCCAGTTATATGGCTGCAGCCCTTTATTGTAACTCCTGCATTTCTTACTGCCTTAAGACCCTTTACATATATTCTTGTAGGCTCTATAAGAGCTTCACCAAGAGTCTTTCCAAGCTCATCATAATATGTATCAAGAGACTCTCTTGACATATCGAATACCTTTCTTACAAGAGAGAATCCATTGCTGTGTACTCCGGTAGAAGCAATACCTATAAGAGCATCACCCGGCTTTATATTTTCACCGGTGATCATATCCTTCTTATCTACCACACCTACAGCAAAACCCGCCAGATCATATTCATCCTCAGGCATAAGTCCCGGATGCTCTGCTGTCTCTCCACCTACAAGGGCAGCCTCAGACTGTCTGCAGCCTTCAGCAACTCCTGAAACTATGGAAGCGATCTTCTCAGGATAATTCTTTCCGCAAGCTATATAATCAAGGAAAAATAATGGTTCTCCGCCGGAACATGCTATATCATTTACACACATTGCTACAGCATCTATTCCTATGGTGTCATGCTTATCCAGCACAAATGCAAGCTTAACCTTGGTTCCGCAACCGTCTGTTCCTGAAAGAAGCACCGGTTCATCCATCTCCTTTATCTTACTTAGATCAAAGGCACCGGCAAAGCCTCCCAGTCCTCCAAGAACCTCGGGACGCATGGTTGTTTTGACACTCTCCTTGATCAGCTCAACTGATCTGTATCCGGCCTCAATATCTACACCTGATTTTTTGTAGTCCATCTGCATTTTTCCTCCTGATAATTTTCCTTGAATTATTATTTAGAAGTATTGCTCATGCAACACTCACGACTTTTGATTATATACAATTTATCTTCCTTTGTAAACCAACAAAAAAGTATATCTTGGGTCTCTTCCAAGCGCAAAAAGATGACAGTTAAACAATAGTTCAACTGTCATCTTCCGGTTCAACTGTTATCTTTTTGTTCGTTACGTGGGACAGTTTCTGCGGATCTGTCCATAACCTTTATGCCCAGGTCATTATTCTTGCCACTGTCTATCTTAACTGCAGTTCTGTCGGGACTTATAGCAGGTCTTGCGCTGCCTTTCTTTACTGTTTCGCCAACTTCTTCCAGTTCGAGTTTCATCTGCAGCTGCTCTTCTTTCTCAAGAGCCTTGGCCTTTTCGCGTTCTCTGTAAAGTTCCATGGAAAGAAGGTCACTGAGCTCAAGTATCTGGGAATATCTGTCATTACTCTTAAGGCTGTTAAGATTACTCATAAGCTCAGACTTATTCTCTGATATATCCTCTATCTTCTTTCTGAGGGTACTTCTCATGCGGGCATATTCCTGCTCGATCTTCTCGTAGGATTCCATAACCAGATGATCAACCTCAGTCAGCATCTCGTCTGTATATATAAGGGATGCAGCATATATATCTGAAGCTGTACGAAGTGCCTGCTTCTCTTCCTTTCCAAGATCGGAAGCACGGAATGATGGCGGTTCATCGCCTCTTCTTTTTGACACTCTGATCCTGCTGGCGGTTTTCTCTGCACGGTAGAGTATCTCCTCAGCCTGGGCCTTTGCATCCTCTATGATCCTTGCCTTCTTGTCGTTGGTTTCTCTATAGGTCTCCAGTTCGTTCTTAACGACCTCGGATACATTTTCTATAATCCTGAGAAGCTCCTGTCTGTCCAGTACTGCCTTGTCAGAATTAAATGCTGCCGAAGGTGCATCTGCAACTCTTGTCTTTAATCCTTCCAGAAGAATCTCTGCTCTTCCTTTTTGTTCCATCCTTATCTCCTATCTGTTTGAGTACTTCTTTATTCCATAATACGTATAAGTGATCATGTGAAGCAGGCTTTCGAATAAGCCAAGTCCGATGAATCTGTATACTTTATAGGTCATAACTGCCGAACGCAGCTTATTCCCCGATTTACTGCCGATTGAAACTCTGTAATAAAGCAGCGGTCTGTTTATGCCCACTGCATAGCCGCCCTCACGAAGGATGCTGAGCCATACTGCATAGTCCTCATGCATATCTGTGCCATCGGGAAATGCATTCTCCAGCAGAAGCGATCTAGCGATTACTACCGAAGAGCAGTTAATCTGATTACTTCTGAGCAGCCTTCTGTATGTCACTACCTTGTCACAGCCTATGATACCACCTTTTCTTATGTGGTTATCCTTTTCATAGAAAAGTCTTCTTCCCGTAAAGCAGATATCAGGTCGGACACCGTCTCTATCATATCTAAGAATAATGTTCATCTGTATCTTAAGCTTTTCAGGCACCCAATAATCATCAGCGTCCAGAAGAGCTATATATTCGCCCTTCGCTTCCCCCACACCAAGGTTTCTGGCCTTTGATACGCCGATATTCTCCTTCAGATCTATCACACGGATCCTTGGATCATCCGGCAGCTTGGGAAGGGGATGTCCGCCATTACGGATAATGATTATTTCGATATTTTTATATGTCTGATTAAGCACCGATAAAACAGCCCGGTTTATACATCCCTCGCAGTTATAGCTGGGAATTATAACACTTACAAGACAGTTTTTCTTCTGATGAATCATACTATCATATATCCCTTTATAAATTACAAATAACTCTTAACACAACTAAGTAGTATAACACACCTATATAGAATAATACAAACGAAAAAGCCATTAGTTTCAAGACATTTAAAAAGCCGGCAGCCATCAGCCACCGGCTAAAATTCTATTTATCCTCTCTTAAGGAAATCAGGAATCTTGATATTCTGGTTTGAACTGCTCTTTACTTCAAAACCATCATCAGCAGAAAGCTTATCCTCTACCGGCTCACTAACCTTTGGCTTTGAGCTTCCGAGATTAAGAGGAACTGCTGTTGCCTTCTTTCCACTACCGAGTGTAGGGCTCTTTATTGTATCTCCAAATGTAGGAGGTGTAGGTGCTGTCTTCTTTGTTGTAGGAGCAACTACTGAACCGCCCTTATCTGTTTCTTCAAGACCTGTAGCGATGATTGTAATACTTACATCCTCACCTGCCATATCGTTATCAACTGTACCGAAGATGATGTTAGCCTCTTCGCCGGCAACTTCTGACAGATATGTGATAGCATCGTATGCTTCAACGATACCAACATTTCCTGAGAAGTTAACGATGATATCTGTAGCACCATCAACTGTTGTCTCAAGCAGCGGTGACTCCATAGCTGACTTGATAGCATCAACTGCCTTATTATCTCCACTTCCGTGTCCGATACCGATATGAGCGATACCCTTATCACGCATAACTGTCTGGATATCAGCGAAGTCAAGGTTGATAAGACCTGGTTTATTAATAAGATCTGTAACTCCCTGAACACCCTGCTGAAGAACCTCATCGGCCTTCTTAAGAGCATCAGGAATACTTGTTCTCTTGTCGCATATCTGAAGAAGCTTATCATTAGGTATAACTATAAGTGTATCAACGTTTTCACGAAGCTTAGCAATACCATTTAATGCATTGTTCATACGAGGCTTACCCTCAAATGAGAAAGGCTTGGTTACAACACCAACAGTCAGTATACCAAGATTTCTTGCTATTTCAGCAACGATAGGTGCAGCTCCTGTACCTGTACCGCCACCCATTCCGCAGGTAACGAATACCATGTCTGCATCTTTGATTATGTCATTTATCTCTTCTCTGTTTTCCTCAACAGCACTTGCTCCAACCTCAGGCTTAGCTCCTGCACCAAGACCCTTTGTAAGCTTCTCACCGATCTGAATCTTTGTTGTAGCTCTGCTGAGTGATAATGCCTGCTTATCAGTATTGATAGCTATAAGCTCAACACCTTCCACATTCTCATCAATCATCCTGTTTACTGCATTGTTTCCTGCTCCACCTACTCCGATAACTAGGATTCTTGCAGGGTTTTTCTCATCATTTGACTTTATTTCAAGCAAGGTTCCTTCCTCCTTAATAAAATTACGTCCTTAAGCTTCTTACTAAAAATGCATACTACTATTGCATTATCCTATATAGTGTATAAAACTTTTAGAAAAAAATCAAGACATTTTATGTAAATTAAAAATTTTTATCTTACCTTAAAACTGGCGGTTGAATTTTCAGAGTCAAATTCCTTCATGTAAAGCACT
>JAFWSY010000194.1 GCA_017519155.1 Eubacterium sp. | reverse complement strand
GTGTCATCATATGTATGCCATCTGTTCTCCATACCCTTCTTAGCTGTAAGTCCAAGAGGAATGTAGTTGCAGCCTTCCTTATCAAGTCCTGACTGCTTGAATACGTCAGATACTGTGAAGTTGAAATCCCAGTTCTGATCGCACATACCGAGTACTCTACCTGTTGAAAGCTTAGAGATATACTCATCATATGTCTGTGTACCGAACTCTACATCAACGATACCCTTGTTGTACTCTTCATTGAGCTTCTGGAAGTACATCTTAGCTGTATCTGTTGTGTTGTAGTCAACGATCTTAAGGTTTTCTTTATCAACGATTACAGAACCGTCGTTTGGATATCCATCAAGGAACTCAGGAGCGTTCTCAAGACAGAAGTATCTCCAGTCCTCACAAAGGATTGTGTAAGGAATGATTTCTGTTCCATCATCAAGTGTTGGATGCTCAGCATAATATCTCTCGATAAGGTCGAAGTACTCATCAAGTGTCTCGATCTTTGGATAGTTATCCCAAGCAAGAACCTTTGCCTGAATCCAGAATGCTTCATCGTTATGAGTTGTTGTCTTGGACTCGCCAAGTGTATTTCCGAATACGTTCATCCAGTAGATGTGTCCATCATCCATACGGAACATATCCCACTCTTCATCTGTGTAGAATGCCTTAAGGTTAGGATACTTATCAAGATAATCATCCCAAGGAATAAGAACATCATTGTCATAGAGCTGCATCATAGCATCTCCACCATTGATGAAGTCAGGATAATCGCCACCAGCGATGATTGTACCAATAGCCTCAGCGTCTGTCTGACCTGTAAGCCATGTTTCCTTAACCTTTACGCCTGTCTTCTCAGCGATGATCTGCTGAATCTCATTGTCATCGTTGATTTCTGTACCAGGCATGGCAATGAACATATCAAATTCCTTAACGTCACCTGATGATGCACTATCATCACTACCTGAATCTGCAGCTGTGTCATCTGTAGCTGTATCGTCTGCGGATGTATCTACTGCACTACTACTGTCATCACTTGAAGAAGAAGTATCAGTTGATGTTGATCCTCCTCCACAACCCGTAAGCATTGTAAGTGTCATAGCACCTGCTACAGCTAATGCTCCGAGCTTCTTAGCCTTAATTCTCATACTTTACCTCCTTAAAATATGTTTTTTTGTATGAACGCCACAACCGGGCAATTAAGTAACTTTATTATATCTGTATATCATTTTTATTTCCCCCTACAAACTCAAAAAAAACACCCTACAAATTCTTAAAATTTGCAGGGCATTCAATTATGTAAACTATGTTATGTTAAAGGTTATTCTTTTTCTGCCTTCTGTACTGTGACGGAGTCATTCCTTTTATCTCAATAAAACGTCTGATGAAATAATCACTGTTCTTATAACCCACCGCAGCAGATATATCAACTATCCTGTCATCAGTATTTATAAGCATTTAAGCCGCTTCATTGATGCGATAGTCCGTCAGATAATCCTTGAAGGAAACACCGTACTTTTTAGTAAAAAGCGATCCCAGATAGCTGCAGTTGATAAAGTACTTCTCACTGAGTTTTTTAAGACTCAGGTTCTGACTGTAGTTTTCCTTTATCTCATTTTCCACATCCTTAAGTATTCCGCCGGATACATTTTTTCTGAGCTGATTGAGGTACTGGGCATATTCGCAGGCGAACTTATACATATGAATACTGCTGCCTCTTTTTACACCATCATCGAAGGAGCTCTCACTTATCTTATGAAGGATTTCTTCCTGATCCAGCTCGTTGTCCAACTCAGTAGCTATATGAATCAGCTGAAACAGCAGATAGTTCATATTCAGACTTACCGAATCTCCCAGACCAGCCTTGGATATGTCATCGTAAAATGTATTCACACATTTATATATGAGAGTTTCATCGCTCTGCTCTATGGCTTTAACCAGATCATCCAGACTTTTTTTGAAGAGAGTAGCCTTTCTCGGATTGACACTCATCTCACTTTCATAGGTAACCACCGGCTTAGCCTCGTGGAATACTTCCTGAGATTTCAGGATACAGGCTGAGCTGTAGGACTTGGAAACCTGTGTCATATCCGAAACCTTCTTTCCCGCCAGAATCCTGACTCTCCTCTTTAAGGAAGATTCAAGCCTGCTCTGGAACTTGGCAAAGAATTCACTGTCATCCATTCCTCGGTCCTCAGCCATATAATCACAGTATATGAATCCTGTATCGTAAGTGCTGTGATTAAGGGATACATCATATATAAGATGATTATTATCTTCTCCAAGGATCAGCTTGGCTGCTTCATTCATCTCTCTTCTGTACTGCATAAGACTTCCCTCTGCAGTCTCCAGAGCATCCACATCCGGAAGCTCTATGATCACATATCTGACTCCATCCGAGAGACGCATATTCTTTTTCAGGTAATCAAGATTTACATCATCATACCTGCCAACTATCAGAGCTATCATATGTCTCTGGAGATATGCGGTTTCCGTCTCCTTGTGATGTTCCTGAAGCATTGTGCTTTCTTTATTAAGATCGGTGATTCTTCTGAGTATCTGAAGCAGTTCATCTCTCTTAATAGGCTTAAGCAGATAATCCATGCCGCCAAGACGCATAACATCTCTTACATATTGGAAATCATTGAAGCCGCTGAGAATTATAAAATACGCATCGGATACACCCTCTTCCTTTACCTTTTCGAGAAGCTCTATTCCTGTCATGATAGGCATCCTGATATCTGCAATAACAAGATTTACCTCATTATCTCTCAGGTATTCAAGGGCTTCCAGGCCATTTTCTGCTACCTTTACTATTTCAAAATTTTCACTTTCCCAGTCAATAAGAACCTTAAGTCCTTCAACGATGTAAGGCTCATCATCAACAAACATTACTTTCAACATAGTTTTTCTTCCTTTATCTCGGAATAGCAATAAATACCGTTGTACCAACTCCCGGCTCAGATTCCAGATCGAATCTCGCCTTGTCGTCTGTCATCATCTTAAGTCTGAGGCACGCATTTGTCATACCTACTCCGGTACCTGACTTAATAAGCTCCAGACTTGCATTGTTCATCTTGAACAGGAGATTATTCCTCATCTCCTCATTCATACCTATTCCGGTATCTTCTACCTCAAAGACTATATCCTTTTCGGTCATATAAATTCTCACAAATATCCAGCCCGGCTCGGTTTTACTTTCAATTCCGTGCACGCACGCATTTTCCACAAATGTAACCAGAGACAGCTTCGGAATCATGGTTCCATAACACTCCGGTGATACATCGAAACTATAGCTCAGCCTTTCTCCGAATCTGTACTTCTGAAGTTTGAGATAGGACTCTATGAATTTCATCTCCCCTTCCAGGGAAACCATATCAGAGTGCCAGTCAACATTTACTCTCTGCATTATGGCAAGATGCTCTACCATTTCGGCAGTTTCCTTCTCACTCTTAAGAAGGCTGTGCATTCTTATACTTTCCAGAGCATTAAACAGGAAATGCGGATTGATCTGACTGTGAAGTGCCAGAAGCTCAGCATTCTGCCTTGCTATATCCATTTCCTGCTGCTTCAGTTTATCTATGTATGCCGTCTGAATAAGCTCGTTCATTCTGTCCGCCATGACGTTGTAGTTTTCCATAAGCGAGGTTATTTCATCTCTTCCTTCTATACCGGATATCTTCGTAAGTCTTTCGGCCTTTGCATGTTCAAATGTCTTGTCCAGTACGGCTATTCTCTGGGTAACCGATATATCAAGCTGTTTTATCATGTATAATGGAAGACATATACTTATAATAAGAAGCATGATTACAATAACAGTTGAACGAAAATCCAGCATCCATATACTTGTATCTCTGTTTCTCAGATAAATAGTATAAATATCTCCATAAAGATTCAAGTCATATTTATAATCGTATTTAAGTTTCTTATCCACGAATTTATAAGGTTCCTTATAATGAGTTCCACCTACATTTGACATCAGAAGCTTGTCATCCTGACAAATGTATACATCAGACTCGATACCATCATTCAGGATAGAAGACTGAAAAGTTCTGTAATTGATAGTCATTTTCAGAACCTTTTCACAACGGGTTCTTCGGGCCGCTCCCATCTTCCTCATCAGATATATCTTTCTTCTGGAATAAGTATCCGTCTGGTCCATACCATAATCAAACATCATTACGGTTCCGCCGCCTTCATTCAC
>JAFWSY010000193.1 GCA_017519155.1 Eubacterium sp. | reverse complement strand
CGAGGTGCTGGAGATACTGTAAGATCCATTATCATAAGTGCTAACTCAAGACTTGCATTCCTGGAGAATCAGCAGGTACTTGATATGCTTTCAGAGGATGACCTGAAGCTGGCCGAGCTAGGTATTGGAGTGAATGGTGATGGGCGAACTAAGACAGCACTGTTCTGTGTGATACCGGATAATGATAAGTCATATAACTTCATTATAGGAATGTTATACACACAGATATTCCAGGAACTTTATTATCAGGCAGATTTTAACTGCGGTGGAAGACTTCCGATTCATGTGACATTTATGCTTGATGAGTTCGCAAATGTTGCACTTCCGGATGATTATTGCAGTTTACTTTCTACAATGCGAAGCAGGGAAATATCCAGTGTGATAATCATTCAAAACCTTGCTCAGATTAAAGCTCTTTTCAAGGATACTTGGGAAACAATTCCAGGCAACTGTGATACGCTTATCTACCTCGGTGGAAATGAGCAGAGTACGCATAAATATATATCTGAACTGCTTGGGAAAGCCACTATTGATAAGCGTACCAATGGAGAAACAAGAGGTCGTCAAGGCAGCTCTTCAAGGAACTATGATGTACTCGGAAGAGAACTTCTTACACCTGATGAGGCAAGAAAATTTGAGAATGAAAAGTGTCTTATATTTATACGAGGATTTGATCCTATTATGGATGAAAAGTATAAACCAATGGGACATCCAGCCTTCAGTCAGACCGCTGATGGAGGAGCAGAGCCTTATGTTCATACGCGGTGCAGTAATACTACAGCGATTAAAGAATATGAGATTCTTACACCAGAGTCACTGAAATATTATGAAGGTCTTGCTGAAAAGGGTGAAAATGTATTTATAGATAAACTCAGTATGGATGAAATGACAATCCTCAGTGAAGTCGGAGTTCAGAGAAAGCTCATGAATAACGATGAGAAGGAAGCAAGGGCAAAGATGTACGAAGAGGTTGAATCTAGCCTTGAGTATGTTGATCCTGCTGCAGAGGAAGAAATCGTAGTCGATATGAATAAGGTGATGAAGGAAGAACAGGAAGCTGATAAGAAGGTTGATGCAAAGCTAATGGATAATTCTAAAACTAATCGAAAGAAGCGTAATGGGATTAATAAAAGAAATCAGCAGCTCAAGTATCCATCCGAAGCATTCAGTGATGAATCAAGATATAATGCAGATCGATTTGAAAAAGATCTGGCAGATAACAAGATAAGCGTTGATTCAGGAACTTCCGATTCGGGTTCGAATGCATCTGGTGGAAAAGCCAGAGTGATTCATAAGAATGTGGGTCCTGAAGCGACTCTTATCGGGGCTAAAAAGTCTAATGAAGCTGCAAAGAATAAAGAATCTGAGTCAGAGAGAAAGAGACGTATAGAGGAATATAATAAGCGTAGAACAGGAGACACACTTCCTGAGATTATCGGGAATGACACACTGGTTAGCAGAATAGGTCAGTGGCATTATTCAGAAGAGCAGAAAGCTGAGATGCATATGGCATTTGAAGTGGGAATGTCTTCAGAACTTATACTCGAATTCTTTTATCCTGATATGCCAGTAGTTGCTATGAGAAAGATAATAAATGGATATAAGAATACAGATGGTAAAAAAACACAGAATAAATAGTGTTACATAAAGATTTGATTGATACGACAACCGGGAGACGTCCCGTTTCTATAGATGAATAAATCTTCGAGAAGTAAACCTTATCGGAGTCAGAACAGAACACCTAAAGACTTTATGACAAGCATAGAGATTGCGAGAATAGCCATATAGTCCGAGGGTGTTCTTTTTCTGTTATCAGATACAACGAAACAATAATTTTCAATTGATAAGGAGAAAGAAAATGAAGAATAAGAATAGGTTTTTTAAGAACATGAAGACAAAAGTTGTTTCACTCGCAGCTGCGGCTGCTGTAATTCCGACAATGCTTCCAAGTGTTGTATATGCGGCAGGAGATACTTCTTCTGTAACTGCACCACTGGACAGCCTTAAGACACTTGTTATCGCCATAATCGGTGCTGTAGGTGTGATCATTCTTGCAAAGAATGTAATGGAGTTTGCTCAGGCTTATCAGCAGCAGGATTCTTCCACAATGAACTCTGCACTTAAGGGTATAGTGGCTGGAATCATGATGGCAGGTATATCAACTGTACTTTCCTTCCTTGGATACTAGAGTTCTATCGGATATTCCGATAAAAGTACATGAAGGGAGTGAAGATAGATGGATATATTCAAACTTGGAGATAAGATCCTTGCACTTCTTGAGATGGTATTTGGCTTCTGGAACAACCAGGTAAGTCTGGTATTTGCGATGCTGGGACAGTCACCTACAGCTTTTAAGGGTGGTGGTCCTTGGGCTGCCATAGAGAAGATCAATCCGCTGTTTGTAGCAGTTGGTTCTTCTTTGGTAGTTCTGTTTTTTGTAATCGGATTCTGCGCTGAGAGTGTAGATATAAAAGAAGATATGAGATTCGAAACGATTCTAATAATGCTTATAAGAGTGGGGATATCTGAATGGCTTGTAACCAATAATGTAACGATTATGAAAGCATTCTTTACAACCATTGGAAATATAGTCAATTCAATGTCAGCTGGTAGTGTGTCGGAGCTAAAGATAGACAGCACTCAGGCAGATATAATAAAGGATCTCGGCTTTGGAGAGAGTCTTGTGATGCTGATACTTAAAGCTCTGCTCTCAATAGTAATCATAATATGCGGAT
>JAFWSY010000017.1 GCA_017519155.1 Eubacterium sp. | reverse complement strand
GATACCTGCCTGCATACTGGATACTGTATCTCTTCCGAGGATTGTATCCACCTTCTTTATCTCAACTTCAGGAAGCTTTGCAGTTCCATGCCAGAGAGCATTTGCTGCAAGTCTGATTCCCGGAGAAGTAACTCCTGCGGAAAATGTACCATCTCCCAGCACAAGGTCATGGGTTGTTGCCGTTCCGAAATCTACTACTATAATAGGTCCGCCGTACATCTCATATGCAGCCACTGCGTCCACAAGTCTGTCTGCACCAAGCTCCTTAGGATTCGGTATAGCAAGCCTGATACCGGACTTGATTCCCGGAGCCACTATAAGAGGCTGAACATTGAAGTACTTTATTATTCCGCTGGTGAGGGAATGCATGATATCCGGCACAACCGATGATATGATAACATCTGTTATCTCTGTACCATCAACCTCATTTATGGTCAGCCACTGTCTTAAAAACACACCGTACTCATCAGAAGTACGTGAGGTCTGCGTTATCATTCTGAACTGTTTTATCAGTTTTTTACCATCAAATAAGCCTACAGTTATATTTGTATTTCCAACATCAACCGCGAATAACATGTCAGTTTTTCCCCTTTATAAGTATTTGTCGTAATCAAGAGACTTAATTGCCTCTCATTATTATCAAAAGTTCATAGTATTCTTCCAGCTGTTCGAAGAGTTCTCTCTTCTCATTTCTAAGCCGGTTAACCTTAAGTCCGCTTCCTATTTCATCATACAGAAAATCATTTTCATGATAATCGGTGGCTATTGAAAGCCCTCCCTCATCATCAAAATAAAGTGTGATGATACCGCCGATCTCTTCTGTGAAAATAACCAGAGCCACCTTAAGCTCATCCTTTATATTCTGAGGGAGATTTGCGAATCTCGGATTAAGATAAAACTTCTCAGTATATTTAGATGCACTGCATAGTATCTGTTCTTCAGTCATGATATACCTCATTCACCGATTTGGGCCTTAATAACATCCTGCATACTGTACATGCCGGCTGCCTTACCTGAAAGAAACTTCGCTGCACTAATAGCACCGTTTCCGAATATATTTCTGGAATAAGCCACATGTCTTATCTCGATAACCTCATCCGGTCCCGCAAAGATAACATCATGAGTTCCCGGAATAGATCCTGCTCTCACTGCAGATATGCCAAGTTCTTTAGCGTCTCTCTTCTCACGCTTCTGGCTTCTGTCATATATATATTCATACTGTCCATCAGCCGCTTCGTTTATTGCATCTGCCAGAGCAAGTGCTGTTCCCGAAGGAGCATCCAGCTTATTATGATGATGCTGTTCAACTATCTCTATATCGAAGCCTGCAGGTGAAAATACACTGGTTGCTGTCTTCAGCAGATTCATGATGGTATTTATACCAAGACTCATATTGGCAGATCTTAAAATTGCTACCTTCTCGGATGCTGAGGATATCTTATCCAGCTGTTCATCACTGAAGCCCGTTGTACAAAGAACAAGAGGCTTATTATTTGTAGTACAGTAATCAAGGATACCATCCAGCACCTTAGGTGAAGAAAAATCAATCACAACATCTGCATCCACATCTATATCTCCAGCGGATTTAAATACCGGATATCCAAGTGTTCCATCATCAACTATATCGATACCTGCTACTATTTCAGCTTCGCTGTCTTCTTTTACAAGTTCTGTAATAACTCGTCCCATACGGCCTGAACAGCCGCTCATAATAATCTTTACCATATTTTCTACCTGCTATCTGTTTATTTATATATTTATATCCCATAACTCAGGCATCAAAAGTACCTTTTAACACCTATAATATTCCGTAATTCTGCATAGCCTTACGAAGAAACTCAACATGCTCAGGTTCCATCTCTGTAAGCGGAAGTCTTACCTTTCCGTTTGATAATCCAAGAAGCTCTGTTGCCTTCTTTACAGGAATAGGATTAACCTCGCAGAACAGAGCCTTGCAGAGCTCTATAGCCTTAAGCTGAAGCTGTCTTGCTCCCTCTATATCACCTTCAAAGAACTTAGCACAAAGATCATGAGTATCATCAGGGATTATATTAGCTGTAACTGAGATAACTCCGATTCCGCCAAGCGACATGAGCGGAACTATCTGATCGTCATTTCCCGAATAGATATCTATACATCCGTTTGCAAGAGCTGCCAGTTCTGCAACCTGTGATATATTTCCTGAAGCTTCCTTGATAGCTACTACATTTTCGATTTCCTTAGCCATCTTTACTGCTGTTGCAGGAAGGATATTTACACCGGTTCTGCTTGGTACATTATAAAGGATGATAGGAACATCAACTTTTGAAGCAACCTGCTCATAATGCTTTATCAGTCCGTTCTGTGTACACTTATTATAGTAAGGTGTAACCATAAGAAGTCCGTCAACTCCGCACTTCTCTGCTTCAACAGAAAGCTCAATTGCTGTCTGTGTATCATTTGAACCTGTTCCTGCGATTACAGGGATACGTCCGTCAGCCTGCTCAGCTACAACAGCTATAGCCTCAAGATGTTCCTCTACAGTCATGGTTGCTGATTCACCTGAAGTTCCGCAAACAATTATAGCATCTGTTTTATGATCAACATGATAATCAACAAGCTCTCTCAGCTTCTCGTAATCAATCTCCAAACTCTCCTTGAACGGTGTAATAAGTGCAACTCCCGATCCCTTAAAAATAGCCATGCCATTTCCTCCTTTGAATAAAAAATAATTGAATTTTTATCGAACAAAAATATGGACCAAAACAGAGTTTCGGTCCATTAGTTCTTACCTATAAACCGTAGCTCTCCATCTAACTTAGATGACAGTCTTCAGACTATTAATCTGAAGCCCAGTCAGTACTGTTTCCCTGACAGTCCTGCTTCGGCGGATCATCCTTTCTCATATCTTCATCTGAATGGGGTTCATCCAACATGTTACTGATAATCTCCGCGACCTCTACATATACACGATAATATAGCACTACAAACTATACATGTCAACCGGCTTTTATCGATACTCCCAATAAAAATATAGAGAACCCCTAGCTTGGGGTTCCCTTATTAGATAAAATTATTTAACCGTTACTTTGATTTTTTTACAAAGTCCACTCTGAGCATATACATATACTTCGCATTTACCCCTCTTTACTCCCTTTATAACACCGGAACTGCTTACTGTTGCGATGTCTGTATTGGTACTCTCATATTTAAGAGCTCTGTGTTTCTTATATTTCTTCTCTGTTTTCTGCTTAGCTTTAAGTTTAAATGATTTTCCTGCTTTTATGCTTACCTTGTTCCTCTTGGCCTTAGAAGTAATGCTCTTTACATTTCCGGCCTTGCCACCCTTGGTAGCAGCATGAACCATTTTAGACGTGGAAATAACTTTATTATCTTTATCGACGGCAACAACTATAAGCTTATAGTACGTATTCTTAGATAAATCTTTTCCGTTCATTTCCTCTAAAGTAAACTTAGAAGCCGTAGTAGTAGCAACAAGCACAGGCTTATTCTTCTTTCCGCATTTGCTGGCATAAACCTGATATTTCACTGCTCCCGGAGCTTTTTTCCAGGATATTTTAACCGATTTCTTAGATACTGAAGCAGCTTTTGCCTGAAGCACATTAAAGCAGGTACCTGCCGGATCACTTTCAGATGCAAGGGAAGTGATAGCTTTATCTGCAGCCTCTATAGATGCTCCCTTATCATATGGAGTTCCATCCTCTCCCATAACGGAGAGTGGATCAGGTGATGGTGTTGCATCAACATCTGAAGAAGGTGATGTAGTTGGTGACGGTACTCTCGACGGTGCCGGGCTCTGTGTTGATGTACCGGACTCTGCTGTCGGTGTTACTGTTACCGCAGCTGTCGGTGTTGTAGTTGGTTCTGCTTCCGAAGTAGCTTCCGGTGTTGCTGTTGCTTCTGCTTCCGGTGTCGGTGTTGCTGTTGCTTCTGCTTCCGGTGTCGGTGTCGCCGTTGGAACAGGTTCAGGAACTTCGCCTGAATAAACTGCCTCACCCTTCTCCCAGTTATCTTTTGAAATATCAATATGTATAGCCGGACGAACAGACACATCAATATTATCTACGCTATAACCTTCTTCTACCAAAGATCCGTTAAAAATTACAGTTGTAACTGAATTGTTGCTCAAGCCAGGAGAGCGTAACCACCATGGCATACCTTCTCCGTCAGAGTCATATATAGTTCTTGACTCCGCAGCCACAGTATATGTATCGAAGAATCCATAATTTGAATCAGTTACATCGTCTATAGAAAGAAGCGAAACTTTATCTGTTGTATCCTCTTGTAGGATATTATAATATTTATTCTCATTCTTTACTGTTGTTGGAATAATCATTCCCTGTTCTTCTTCAGTGAAAGTACTGTCATAAAAATCTTCATTCAGCCATTTTCTGAGAGAACAATCTTTCCAGGTGGTTTCTCCTTCTGCATCGTTGTATTTCTTTTTTCCTATTACATCATCTGTAACAAGAAATGCATCATTACCATCAACACTTAATACCCTCCATTTAAGAGGCTTGCCATTATAGTTTCCAAAAGTTACTGTATCCCACTTCACTCTCTTTTCAGAAACAGCAACTGTATTACCTTTTTTTAAATAATCGGATTTATACCATACTATGACAGCCGGACGTATACCGATCTCATCATCATCAACAAAGTTACCGAATTTACTATCAACAGTACCATATTCATCGACTATAGCAAAACGATCACTTCCGGCAGTTTCATCAGCAACATCTTTTGATCTTTTACCCTCTGAACGAAGCCACCACGGTGCCTCATTACCAAGAGAAGTCTGAATCCCCTGTTTTATCGCATATTCGGTAGCTTTTGTTTCCCTTGCCGGATCAAAATAATTCACATCTTCATTAAATCCACAAGCTGAGTCCATCACCTCTTCTGCAGAAAGAAGAAAAACCTGGTCATCACATTCTTCTTCATCTTCAATCCATTCATCATCTTTTTTATATCTTATATTCTCATAATGCTTTACATTTTGTATAATACTACCTTCACCGGGAGTAAATGCATTACCAGGAAAAACACCCTGCAGCCAGTTTCTGACATCAGATTTTTTCCAGGTTATCCCATCTTTGGCCTCATAAAACTTCCGACAGTCCAAAACCTTGTCCGATAACAGAAGAGCATAAGTCTGGCCATTTTTATTAAACTTTTTCAACACTCTCCACTCAATCGGCTGTTTCTCATCATCAGTAAATTCACCGTCATGATTAGTATCTTCCTGCCAATAGCTTCCAAAAGTAACAAGTTCGCACTCATTATACTCAACTACAGGATTATGCAGCTCTTTATCAGTTGCATCTGCTTTTACCGAAAATGAATTTACGCCTGCTGAAGAAGCTATAAAGAGAGCAGATAATAAAATAGCAATACTTTTTTATGTTTTACTTTTAACATTTGTCCCCTCCTATCAATAATTCTTTATTTAAAACATGTCATTAATATCTATACTAACTCTGTTTTCTCTCTGCCTTAAGGCTTCGTAGCTTATTACTGTTGCCGAGCTGGCTGCATTAAGACTTTCCAAAGAGCCCTTCATAGGGATTCTGATCAGCTTGTCAGCTGCAGCACTTATATCATCCGTAAGACCCTTTCCTTCATTTCCGATAAGAAATGCTGCCGGTCCTGTCAGATCTGTTTTATACATGGAGGAGCCTTTAAGATGCATTCCATATATAACTACGCCCTTTTTACGAAGTCTGTTTATATCTCCAACCAGGTCATAGGTAACCACCACATTTTTCCTGAATATGGAGCCCATGGTGGATCTGATAACCTTTGGATTATATATATCCACTGAATCATAGCTTACGAGTATTCCCGTAACTCCGGCACCCTCAGCACTTCTGATTATGGTTCCCATATTACCGGGATCCTGCAGCTTCTCAATTATCAGGATAAGCGGGCTTTCTGTACCGTCACCCATCAGATCATCCAAAGTCTTTTCCTGTATCATAACCGTAGCAAGAATACCCTGAGGTGTCTCAGTATCGGTAACGCTTTTTAATACCTGTTCTGTGATAAGAAAGCACTTATTCTTCTGTACAGCTGCATTAACAAGTCTCAGCAGTCTTTCATTCTGCGTCACTTTCTTATTATAGAAATCCTGAGTAAAATATATCTCACCAAGCAGCTCCTGAGGTATCTCCTCAACCATTCTCATGCCTTCAACGACATATTTTCCGTTATATTTTCTTTCCTTAGGATTCTTAAGCAGCTTCTGAATCAGTTTAACTTTTTCATTATTCGGTGATGTCAAAATATCCATATATGAGTTTCCCCCTTTACGAATTATTTTTTATCTCTTACCAATACTCTGTCTCTTCCGAATTCCAGCACCAGAGCTTCCTCTGCACCTTTACCCAGATCCGCATCCACGTATGACTTTACTGCACGTTTTTCTTCCTTCAGCTGTATATAGACCGGAGTATATCCTGCCCGCGATTTGAGCACCTCATTCAGTACACTCTGTCTCTTCTTCAGATCCTCACTGTTATCCAGAAGCACCCAAAGTTCCTTCTTTCTTGCCGCAGATTTTTCCTTTATTTCATCCAGTGAATAAATCTCCGAAGCAATCAGCTTACTGTCTCTTTCCGAAACCTGAGCCCTTCCTTTAACTATAACCGACTTACCCTTTTCGATAAGTCCTCGGTACTTCTCATAGGTCTTGGGAAATGTAATCACTTCCAAAGTACCATACAGATCCTCCAGCTTCAAGAAAGCCATGTTCTCATTATTCTTTGTAATCTTTGCTGTTATATCTTCGATGAGACCACCTATGGTATAGGTGTATCCATCCTTTGCTCCGGCCTCCACAGCCATTGCCGGATCTTCCTCCTCATCATCGGCTGCCACCGAAAAATCAGCGGAAGTAATATTTGTTTCACTTTCCAGTATCTCTCTCACATCATCCAGAGGATGTCCGCTTACATAGAAACCGAGCACTTCCTTTTCCCCGCTCAGCATAATGTCCTTGGCAAATTCCGGAACGTCAGGATACTGTATATCAAAGGCCTCTCTCTCCTCTTCTCCCATAAAGTCGAGAAGTGACATCTGGCCGGTGGTATTTTTCTTCTTCTCAGCAGTAACCTGCTCCATCACCTGAGGGAATACCATGATCAGCTGTCTTCTGTTTTGTCCGAAGCTGTCAAATGCCCCCGCCATGATAAAGTTTTCTATAGATCTTTTATTTGCTTCTTTACCGGACATTCTTTCTATAAAGTCTTTGATGTCCTTATAAGGTCCGTTCTCTTCCCTCTCCCGGATAACTGAATCAACAACCGTTTCTCCTACAGACTTAATAGCATACATACCGTATCTTATGCTATTTCCTGCTACGGCGAAATTGCCCTTTCCTTCATTAACATCCGGCGGAAGTATCTTGATACCCATCTGCTTCACGGCATCCATGTATTTCTGAAGCTTGTCAGGATGAATCTTTACAGATGTAAGAAGAGCCGCCATAAAATCAAGAGGATAATAAAGCTTCAGATATGCAGTCTGATAAGCCACCACAGCATAGGCCGCAGCGTGGGACTTGTTAAATGCATAGCTGGCAAAATCCGTCATTTCATCAAATATTTTATTTGCCACCGCTTCATCTATTCCGTTATTTATACAGCCGGGAACATTCATTTCCTCATTTCCATAAACGAAGTATTCCCTTTCCTTTTCCATGACGCTTGCCTTCTTCTTGGACATGGCACGTCTAACAAGGTCGGACCTTCCCAGACTGTAGCCAGCCAGCGCCATAACGATCTGCATAACCTGCTCCTGATAAACTATACAGCCATAGGTGGGTTCCAGGATTGGCTCCAGCTCAGGAGTTTCATAGCTTATAGGTCCTGTGGAATCCTTTCCCTTTATATACTGGGGAATAAAGTCCATGGGACCGGGACGGTAAAGAGATATACCGGCTATAACATCCTCTATGCTCTTTGGTTTTAGCTCCTTCATGAAGCTCTGCATACCAGAGCTCTCCAACTGGAATATACCGTCACACCTGCCGGAGGAAATAAGCTTAAACACCTTTTCATCATTCATCTCAAGATGCTCTACATCCACATCTATGCCCAGACGTTCCTTTACACTCTTGATGGTATCCTGAATAACCGTCAGATTTCTGAGTCCAAGGAAGTCCATTTTAAGAAGTCCGAGTTCCTCAAGAGTATCCTTCTCATACTGGGTGGTTACCGCATCTCCGTTCTTACACAGTGGCACATACTCAACTATAGGCTCGCTGCCTATAACCACTCCGGCAGCATGCATGGAAGCATGTCTTGGAAGTCCCTCCAGTCTCTTTGACATATCCACCAGATACTTGACTTCTTCATCTTCATTATAGAATTTATTAAAATCAGGGCTCTCCTTTAATGCCTTTTCTATAGTCATTCCCGGAGTACCCGGAATAGACTTGGCAACCATATCAACCTTTTTAAGCGGTACAGCAAGAGCCCTGCCCACATCTCTGATACAGTTACGGGGAGCCAGGGTTCCGAAGGTTACTATCTGAACAACCTTCTCTTCCCCATACTTCTCTGTTACATAATCAATAACCCTCTGTCTTCCTTCGGGTTCGAAATCCACGTCTATATCCGGCATGGATACACGTTCGGGATTCAGGAATCTCTCGAAGATAAGACTATATCTGATAGGGTCTATATTTGTGATCTTAAGAGCATATGAAACTATACTTCCGGCAGCCGATCCTCTTCCCGGACCAACACCGATACCATGCTCCTTTGCATAATTTATAAAATCCCATACAATCAGGAAGTAATCCACGTAGCCCATGTTCTTGATGGTCTCAAGCTCATAAAGGAGTCTTTCAATAAGCTCCTTATCTCTGTCAGAGGTTTCGTCATTAATACTCTGCTCTGATTGCTTCAACTATCCTGCTTCCGGTGGTCTCATCCTGTTTCCTGATTTCTTCAGGGCTGAGCTCTGATTTTTCAGCCTCCCCCGGATCTTCGGGAACAGCGCCTATAACCCTGTCGTAGATATCCTCTACATTTATGGAGAGATTATATCTCTCATTCAGACCGTTTATACACAGATATATCAGATACTGATAAGCTCCTCCGAAGCCTTCCGGAACCTGATATTTCGGAATCTTCTGCTCACCGAAAACGATATTGACATTACATCTTTCGGCTATCTTATGAGTATTCTCTATGGCCTGCTCAGCATATGGGAAAAGCTTTCGCATCTCCTCCTCGGACTTAAGGTAATACTGACCGCCTTCATATCTCATTCTGTTTTCATCATCAACAAGAGTATTGGTCTGGATACAAAGCAGTATATCGTGAGCCTCCCAGTCCTCTGCTCTTACATAATGGGAATCATTTGTGCAGACCAGTTCTATTCCCGTCTCCTGGGACATACGCATCAGATCTGTGTTAACCAGAGTATCATCGGACAGTCCGTGGTCCTGCATTTCCAGAAAATAATTACCTTCACCGAAGATGTCCCTGTATTCCAGTGCCACCTTCTTTGCTTCATCGTAGAGCCTTCTTCTCAGGTAAAATGCCACCTCACCCTGCAGACATGCAGAGAGACATATGATTCCTTCGTGGTACTCCATAAGAACCTCCTTATCCACACGGGGCTTATAATAGAAGCCCTCGGTAAATCCCTTGGACACGATTCTGGACAGATTCTTATAGCCCAGATCATTTTCGGCAAGAAGAATAAGGTGATAATATCTCTCATCATTCGCTCCGGCTTCGCGATCGAATCTGGAGCCCGGTGATACATAAACCTCACAGCCGATAATGGGTTTTATACCCTGCTTCAGGCATTCCCTGTAGAAATAAATGGCACCATACATGACACCGTGATCTGTTATGGCCAGGCTGTCAAATCCCAGCTCCTTTGCACGCGAAACAAGCTCGGACACTTTGGCCGAGCCGTCTAGAAGACTATATTCTGTATGTACATGTAAGTGAGTGAATGCCATTTTATTGTCCTTCTGAAGGAATGTGTTTCTAACCGGATTTATCTTATCCGGCTAAATGAATGCTCAAGAAACGCTGAAACTCTCGAGCCTGTTTTATCTCTTTTTATTCTTCGTCCGTATCTTTTATCAAGACTTTTTAAAGCCTTGTCATTATATTTATCTTCAAGCTTTTTCTTAAGATTCTTCTTATATTCCTGTCTCTTAAGATACTTCCTGTATTCTTTCATATAACGCTTGGCATATCTGAAGGTCTTTTCTTCACCCTCCTTGGCCAGCATGTTAAGAAGAAGATTTATCTTCTTTCTGACATAAGGATGCATAGCCCCTTTTGATTTACCGTTCAGAAAATAATCCAGAGCAGTTCTGTCTGTATAGTCACCCTTGTGATATATCTTACTGGCTGCCACACGGTCACAGAACATTTCAACTATATAATTATCCGGCATCTTCATTCCCACCATGCTGCCGTCTCTTTTTACCAGATCATAATCAAGCCAGTATTCCAAATGATGCTTGTTACGGCCTTTATGGTGCAGCCAGGAGGAGGTATAGCCCTTATCTTCACGCTCTGCATCATTGGGGCTTCTTGTACCCTGATAATACTTTGCACCCACTAAAAATTCCGTGGGAGAATACTTCGACAGATCATGAAGAATCCCCTGCTTATAGAGACCGCATTTGAAGCAGTTCTTACCCACCTCAAGCTTATGCTCATTAATGGTACAAAGATGCTTATACCACTTCTGTTCTTTTAATTTATCCAAAACAACCGACATAGTTTTTCTTCCTTTATTGAAAAGCAGGGGGTGGGATACATTTCCCACACCCTGTTGTTTTTACTAATGCTGAGGTTTCAATCAGCTCGACTATACGGATTATGAATCAAAGAAATGCTGTCCGTCATCTGTCACAAGTCTCTCAGCTCTTGGATACTCATAGATAGCGCTGTTGTCTTTGTTAGCTTCAAGATAAGCAGCGAATTCGTTAGCATACCATTTAGCCATATCAAGATTGTGCATACGATAATATCCGCAATTCTCAGCTGTAGTGCCCGGCACTTCCTGAACGCCATCTACGGACTTGAATGCATCCAGCAGCAGATCATATATCTCCTGTGGAGTACGACTGCCTTTAAGAATGAGATAAAAACCTGTAAGACAACCCATAGGTCCCCAGTAAATAACCTCGTCCTTCCAATCAGGATCGTTACGAAGATAAGTTGCAATAATATGCTCAAGTGAATGCATAGCTGCAACATCTATAACAGGCTCCCTGTTAGGTCTTTTAAGTCTTATATCATAGGTCGTAACCCTGTATTCACCTAAAACATCTACCCTGCTTGTGAAAATACCGGGTACAATGAGTGTATGGTCTACTGTAAAGCTCTGAATTAATTCCATTTTGTGTTTCTCCTCGTGTGTCAAATAATCAGATAGTTAAGCTTCTGCCTTCCACAGACCGTGGAGGTTGCAGTACTCGTAAGCTTCCTTAACCTTATCGCCGTCTACAAGAGCAAATGTAGCCTCCGGCTTCTCGTTCGGCTTAAGAGTCTTACGCTGTCTTCCCTGCTCTGTTTCAATAGCTATCCACTGGATATAATGTGCGTCCATCATAGGATGCTCAACAGAACCAACCTTAACAGTTACGATATTGCCATTAACCTCGATTACAGGAACATGCTTTTCACCTGCTGCATCTGTAGTGTTTGGTACTATCTCAACCATAGCTTCACCACAGCACTTTACATCGCAAGCATCCTTCTCGAGATATGAAATCATATTGTTACATTTTACACACTTAAATACCTTCATTTCGTAATCCTCCTAAAACTTAGAAATCGTGTAAGTATGACTTTTGACACTTATGTGACATACGGATTGCTCCATAGCCATAATTATAACAAATATATCATTTAGTTCAATGAGAAGTTATACTTTCAGCTCTTCAAAATCCTTCTTCTTTTTCTGCTGTCTTCCGGTCATGGCCACCACCTGGTCACGCGGCAGAAGTCTTGTTCCGAACACGGCTATTTTCATCCTGAGAGTAGGAACTATTAATTCCTTTCTGTATTTAAACATCTGCTTCAGAGCATAGCTAACGCAGTCTTTTGGATTCATTCCTCTTAATGCAAACTCCACATCCGCCACCTCGTTAAATCCCGTATCCACAGGTCCCGGACAGAGAGCTCCAATATATATATCGCTTCCGGCTTCCTTCATCTCTCTTGCAACAGCCTGAGTCAGACTGGTGACGTAAGCCTTTGTGGCATAATAGGTTGCCATATACGGTCCTGCAGGAAATAGCCCGGCAGAAGAAGCAACGTTCAGGATATATGCTCCGCTTACCTTTGACTTCATTTTCATGAGCATGAACTTCAGGAGAATGTGAACTGCTGTTACATTTACCTCAATCATTCCCAGCTCTTTATTGACATCGGTCTCAAAGAATCTTCCGCAGTCTCCGAAGCCTGCATTGTTGATAAATACTTCAACATCCAGATCCTGAACCTCTTCAACAACTCTTACGCATTCCGACCTGATACTGAGATCAGCAACTATAACCTTACTATCGGTTTTAAGAATCTTCTGTATCTGTTCCAGCTTCTCCTTACTTCTGGCAACAAGAACTATCTTATAGCCCCTCTCAGAAAGCTGCTTGGCAAATTCAAGACCGAGCCCGCTGCTTGCCCCTGTTATTACAGCATATGTGTTCTTCATATTATATGTTCTCCAACACTAGTTTCATTATTAATCAGTAAGTGCCTTTACATTGTTAGATATGATCAGCTTGCACTTACCCTCTGAAGTGGATGCGGCGGAAAATGCGCCCACATAATTATCTTTGAATACATAGAACTGTACAAGGCTCATTTCTATACTGATACCATCTACCTTACCGGTCATCCTGAAGCCCTCGCAGGTTTTACCCGCTATGGTCATGGTCTCTCGTTCGATACTGGTTATCTTATAACCTTGCTGTTCCATTTCGGTAACAAAAGTAGACTTCATACTCTCCATCAGCTGGTCCATATCAGTTCCTACCGCCTTGATATTATAAGGTGTCTGCTGCACTGTAAATCCAAAAGCTTCGATAGATTTGTCATTTTGTGCCGAAACTTCTGTTACAACCTGTTTTGCATCAAGAGATTTTTTAACCAGCTCGGCATCGTAAACATCCTTTTTAATTTTCCAGCCGGAGCCAAAATTCACCTTGAATCCAAAGAATTCATTGGTATAAACATTATCGGACACCATACCCGGTGTATAATCAGCTTTTCCGAAGATAGAACTAAACTTTCCAAAAACAAAATATCCTGCACATCCCAGAACCAGGAGCACTATAAGAATAATGGCCCATGTAGGAAAACCACTCTTCTGTCTAATCACTACGTCATTATAGTTTGACTGAGCCGGACCATTATAAGGATATGCTCCCTGCTGTGGCTGGCCGTTATTATATGGTTGTTGTGGTTGTGGATTATTATACGGCGAACGCTGTGGCTGCGCATTACTGTATGGTGACTGCGGCTGCACATTTCCGTATGGTGACTGTGGCTGCGCATTATATGGCGGCTGTTGTCCGTTAATAAACGGAACCTGCTGTTGATTGTTATTATTCTCTTCCGATTTTAACTGCATTTTATTCCCCTTTTCCCTTAAATACCGTGAAGCTCTACCTTCACACAAAAAAACGACACCACCCACATTCTAACATCAGAACCTGGATAGTGCCATATTTTTTTGTTTTATACCAAAAGATGACACTTTGAACCTGGTTCAAGTGTCACCCATTTTATGTCAACCAACCTTAAATTTGATGGTTTTTTTATTTCCTTTTTTATCTATTACGGTCAGTTTGTTCCATTTGCCTTTTTTCTTAAGCTTCTTCTTATTGGCTGAAAGCTTGATGGTAACTGACTTTTTGTTCTTTTTGATCTTAACCTTCTTGCCATTCAGAGTTATCTTCTTGATCTTGTCTTTATCCTTAATCTTTATCTTCGTAGTCTTTTTGATTTTGGATTTATTCTTTATACTGAAGGTTGTTTTATTATCTTTTTTACCGCTCTTTTCTATGGTAGTATCAGAAACTATTTCCACATTTCCCAGAAGGTTGGCACCAAGCTCTGCATTCCACACTGCCTGGCCTGCCTCGTTATCCTTATTTGCAAATCTTACAGGATAACCGTCAAGTCCTGAGCTATCTGTATTATCAGCCAATCTTATGTAAACCACATAGTTTCCGGTCTTCATACCATCAGGAAGATCCAGCTTTGTCTTAATCGTAGTCACATTCTGTGAATCCCACTTGGTCACAGCACTAACCTTTTTATCTGTCACAGGAATCTGATAAGTCTTCTTTGCCCCTTTAAAAATTACTATAAGCTTTTTATCTCTTATAAGATTTGCAAAACCTACATTCTCTATATCAGCTTCCAGTCCGAAGTCCTCATAGGCAGTTGTTTCTTTAGTAAGCTTTACTCCTCTTACAACAAATCTATAGCCAAGATGATTTCTGATATAATCAAACCCGGGGCCGCCCTTATAAACCTCATCCTGTCCGGAATAATCTTCCTTCTTCATTGTATCGATAACCTTATTATTCCACTCGATGTTCAGATAACTTGTATGGGTTATAAAGGCTTCTGTCTCCATATATGCAGCTGTATTCTTAACTTTGCCTGTACCTTTGTTGGCGACTATCTCTCCACCATAAAGTGTATGCTTTGCCTGGTTCTTAAGCCAGTTTATTTCCTCTGTTCTGTTGGAAAATGTACCCAGATCGCTGTCACTTCCAAGGTAGCCATCATTAAATATTCCTACTCTGTAGGCTTTATCCTTTGTTTTAGTCACATAGGAAGATAGTTTTTTCCCATCTGCACCGCTCCAGTCACAGAAATGTTTCGGCGTTCTTACATTTACTGTAATATCCTTAGGTAGAACCTCCAGCCATTTATCAATGGTTTTATTGAAATTAGCCTTTGTACACATGGTGCTGCCATGCATTTCTCCCCAAAGGCCAAGAAGTCCACACTCTACTGTAACCACCACATCCGGATAATCGGATATGATTTTCCCCAGCTGCTCCTGATGCTTAAGAATCATTTTCATGGATGGCTCGTAGGTCTTGTCCCCGTCGAATTTGGGATGATAAGCAAATCTTACAATTGCAGTCGAGTGATTCTTTCTGAGATTCTTAAGTGTAGCTTCAAATGCATCCAGCGCATCCTTAGTCAGTTCAGCATCTGACTCACCATTATAACTCTTTGAAAAATCAGAGAGATCGCATCTTATATGAGTAAGATTGTAATGGTGTTTGTTTTCCTTGCTTCCCTTTCTTTTAAGTTCCAGGAAAATCGGTCTGTAAAAACCTATGTAAGGATTATCTATTTGATCAGTACTCTCTTCATAGCTGATATCTGTAATCGAAGAAAGCGCCCTTACCGAATGCTCCTTAACACCTGCAGCCTCAACCTCTGCCATATTTCTTTCATCTGAAGAAAAAGCTATAGAGATAAGAATAATCATGACCAGAAAGAGACTTATCATTTTTCTGTTGTTTACTACTTTCAATTTCATTATCTGTTCCAATCTGAAGTATATCTAATGAACTATAGGCTCTGCCAATATTGCGTACATCTCTCTAACATAATAAGTAGGAAAAAGCCACCACGCAGTTTTTGCAGATACCGCACCATGCCTGAGGCCGTACTTATCAGCGAGTTTGCCTGCTCTATATTCATGGAATTCGTTTGTTGCAATGGCTATACTGTCACCCAGACCATTATCCTCCATTATCTTCTTTGAGAATTTGATATTCTCGTCTGTAGAGGTGGACCGGTCTTCCATATATATTCTTTCCTCAGCTATCCCTTTTTCAACCAGCCATCTCTTCATGGCTTCTGCTTCGGAGATATCTTCTCCTTTACCTAATCCACCGGATACTATGCATACGCTGTCCGGATTAGTATCAAGATAATCCTTTGCCGCCTTCAGTCTCTCAACCATCATAAGGCTCGGTGATTCACCATTTACCTGACAGCCGAGAACCACCAGCACCGCACCCTTATCACACTTTCTATGGCAGCCCTTTATTATACAGGTGGTGGTTATGATTGCCAGAACCAGAATAATCGTGACCACTAATGAAAGAATAATAAGAAAAACTTTCCCTCTAGTCACGGACCATATCTTTGCTATCCATGTATTAAATTGTTTCATAAAGAATCCATAGAAAATAAGCATCAGAGAAATAATAATTCCCGTGGCATTACCAATGTTCAAAATCAATTCAAATAATACATTTGAAAAAAGGAACAGGCATATGAATCCAATTATGATTATTATTATAGACATTACTTTTACTTTCATACCGGTTAGTATACTTCTCAAAAAAATCTATTTGGCATAACTCGAACCATCGAGCATGGAAACCCTTCAAAAAAAACGGTGTACTTCCGGGTACACCGTTTTCAGATCATTTATTCACCCTCTGATCCGCTGACTTCTTCCGGAGTAGTATCTGCATCATATACTGTGCGGAGATTGAAGCGATAGTTCCATCTTCCTTCATCTTCTTGATGGAAGCATTTATCTTATCGAGAAGCTCTGTATTACCCTTCTTTACAGCTATACCATATTCTTCTGCCGCAAATGCGTCCGGATCCTCTACTATTTTGATTCCCTGGTTATCTGCAACGTACTTCTCTGCTGTAGCTGAGTCGATTACGACTACATCACATTTTCCATTGGTAAGCTCAAGGATTGTTTCTGAACCCTTCTTGAAAGCTTCGTAGCTGTATCCAAGATCCTGTACACAAGTCTCACCTGTATAACCCTGAACAACAACTATCTTCTTATCCTTCATATCAGAAGCCTTCTTGATATCAGAATCATCTCTTACTATCATAACCTGAGTAGCTGTGTAATAAGGCTCTGAAAAATCAACAGCTTCTTTTCTTTCATCAGTTATAGTCATACCTGCGATAACCGCATCAACCTGACCGTTCTGAAGAGCAAGAAGAAGTGAATCAAACTCCATATTGTTTATTGAAGCAGTCATTCCGTTTTCTTCAGCTATCTGCTTTGCAATAGCCATATCGATACCATCGAAGTTGTCAATTACTCCCGTTCCAGCCACATATTCAAATGGAGGGAACTCAGCATTTGTACCAAAAACCAATGAACTACTGACACCTGTATCAGTACCTTCGATTTCGGCACCGCCTGTTGACTCAAATGTTTCTGTGGGCTTTGAACCACATGCTGCCATAGACAATGTCATAACTGCTGCAAGTCCAAGTGCAGCTAATTTCTTTACTAATTTCATGTTACTCATCCTCCTATAATTGCCTTATATAGATTATAGAACTTTACTAAGGAACTCTCTGGTTCTGTCATTCCTGGGATTCTCAAATATGTCCTCAGGAGTTCCCTGTTCTATTATCTCTCCACCATCCATGAAAAGGATTCTGCTTCCTACTTCTCTGGCAAATCCCATCTCATGAGTAACCACCACCATTGTCATTCCGCTTTCGGCCAGTCTCTTCATAACGTCAAGAACCTCTCCAACCATTTCAGGATCAAGAGCTGAAGTCGGCTCGTCAAAGAGCATGATTTCCGGCTCCATGGCAAGAGAACGCGCTATAGCAATTCTCTGCTGCTGACCACCTGAAAGCTGCTTCGGATAAACATTTGCCTTATCCTCCAGACCCACTATCTTAAGAAGCTCATCAGCCTTTTTATCTGCCTCTGCCTGAGTCATCTTCTTAAGCTTCACCGGTGCGAGAGTTATATTCTTTCTGACTGTCAGATGAGGGAACAGATTAAAATGCTGAAATACCATACCCATTTTTGCGCGGATATGATTTGTATTTACCCCATGCGCATTTATCTGCTGGTCATCTATCCAGACCTCGCCCGACTGCGGTTTCTCTAACAGATTAAGACATCTGAGGAAGGTACTCTTACCGGAACCGGATGGACCGATAACAACCACAACCTCACCATCATCTATATGTTCAGTTATTCCCTTCAGAACCTCAATTCCATTGAAGCTCTTGTGTAGATCGTTTACTTTAATCATAGCTTTACCTTTGTATACTATCTCTGATCTGATTTTCTGAGTCTCTTCTCAACTCTTCCCAGTACCAGAGTAAGCGCTTTGATAATGACGAAATAAATAATAGCTGTTGCTATAAGCGGCATAAAAGCTTCATATGTCGCACTCTTTATGAAATCACCGGCCTTCTGTATATCCACAAGTCCTACATATCCGACTATAGCTGTTTCTTTTATAAGTGTGATGAATTCATTACACATGGCAGGAAAAATATTCTTAACAGCCTGGGGAACTATGATGCTCATCATGGTCTGACTCTTGCTGAGTCCCAGTGACCTTCCCGCCTCGGTCTGTCCCTTATCTATGGAAAGAATTCCCGCACGGATTATCTCTGATACATAGGCACCGGAATTGATGGAAAATGCGATGGCCGCGATAATCCATTTAGCCCAGTTAACCGTTGCAAAAACAACGAAATAAATGATCATAAGCTGCGTAACCGAAGGTGTACCACGAATAACATCCGTATATATCTTTCCGATGATATTCAGCGGCTTACTTTTTGACAGATTAAACAAAGCAATAATGAAACCAATAATCAGTCCCATTACAGCAGCAAGAAGAGCAACCTTAACCGTTACCCCGATACCACTGAGCAGCAATTTATATCTGTCATCCTTTATAAAACATTTTTCAAAAGTTTCTGAAAATGTCGAATAATATATACCTGTACGAAGCATATTTTCTCCCATTTTTTCATTGAAAAAATCAATGAATATTCGCCACTAAAATAAGTGGGTTGTATACATCCTACAACCCACTCATAATCGCATAAAATCGGCATAAAGTCAATGGTTTAATGACACAGACATCAGAAATCTATGTCTACATTTCCGGCATCTGCATCTATCTTAATCTTCTTTCCGGATTTACCTTGTATATCTATATTCTTAGCCTGTTTTGCTCCATCCAGCGTAAGACTTCCATAATCAACCTTTGCTTCTATGCTGTAATCAAACTTTTCACCTATAAGCTCAAGCTTTACATTTCCAGCATCTGCAGTTATATCAACATTATTCATCTTAGTTGATTTTACTATTGTATTACCTGCATCTGTATCCAGCTTAAAATCACCGATCTCTGAATCGTTGATCTTTACATTTCCGTAATTCACATCGCCTTCCACGCTGTCAGCCTTGATGTCAGAAAAAATCATATTACCTGCATCACCATTTATATTAACCGAGCTAAAGGATGAACTATCAAGCTTTATATCTCCGGCATCTGCGTCTACTTTAAAGTTACCCATATTCTGTGAATTTACAGCCACATTACCGGCATCAATTTTTATACTACAGCTGTTTACTATAGTACCTTTAGGAAT
>JAFWSY010000016.1 GCA_017519155.1 Eubacterium sp. | reverse complement strand
TGTTGACTATTTCCTGATTATAACGCATCTGATCGTCGCTTTCAAGCTCATCCGCAAGAGCCGGGAGCCACGTTTTACTCTTGGTATAGTTTCTTCCAAGCGTATCCGTTGCGGCATCTATACAGTCCGCTATTGTGATAATGTCGATCATTATCTTCATTCTGTCATGTACGTTATCAAATGAAGGAGGGTACCCGCCCTGTCCGTCAAAACTTCTGTGATGGCCTTCAATTACCGAATTATACTTTCCCGAAAGCTTGGTATCTGCCAGAAGTTCATGTCCGAATGTGGGATGCTGTCTAATAAGGAAATATTCCTCTCCTGTCAGTTTTCTTGTCTGCTGGTTTATGATATCGGAAATATAAGCTTTTCCTATATCGTGCAGATGTGCGCATCTCTCTATATATTTTAAGAGATAGCTTCTTCTGTTCTTTACTATATTCGGATCTTTTGTACCGATCAGTTCGAAAAACATATCCGGTACTTTATCTATCAATGCATCCATGATGATGCAGGCAATCTTGCCCACCATCATAGAATGTATCAGGGTCATGGAATTTCTGTTCAGGATTATCTCCTGAATGTATTCCAGTGATTCCTCTTCATCGTATGCCGTACGCAGCATAAGCTTCACTGTGCGGCACAGATCATCATTTATATATCCGTTATTTGTCAAATGTGGAATGGATGTGTATATCTTTCTGAATTCACCGGCCATTTCATAGAACAGCTCTTCCTTGTTTTCCAAGGTAACATTCGGAAGCGCAAGTGCCCTGAAGCATTCCTGCATACAGGTTATCTTTTTCTGATATGCTTCGTTTGCCGTATGTGAGCTTAGTACCGATGGGTAATCTATGATCTCATCATTTGCTTCGTAGTATTTAAACAGAAGTATTACGGCCGTATCAGCCGGAAGATTACCTGAGTAGAGATTACACCAGATATATGAAACTGCATTTACTGCGGCCTGACGGTTTAGGTTGTCCCTGTTGATACCGTCGGGAAGCAGTTCTCTTACCATGTATTCAAGAACCGCCCTGTTCGGTGCCGAATCGGACCTTACCAGTGCCCACATGAGTGCGTCCTTGATCAGGCTCAGTATCTCATCAAAATCGAATTTGTCACTGTCGAGATCCCTTACGTCTTTCCTCTCCAGGAATTTCTTGAAGTTTTCGTACTGTACGATACGTTCTATACGTTCTTCGTTATTCTGCAGATCTTTATCTTCAATACTGTAGTATGCGGACATTATGATACGGCGGCGTGTTTCCCATTCCTTTAACTCGCAGTATTTATAACCCATACGGGCTACATCCTCGAAACAGTCGCGGGCTTTTTCTATCGAACGGTCATTTGATTTATCGTTATATGAAAGCGCCAGCATGTATGTGGTAAGTATCCACTTTTCTTCCTGCTCCCTTGACTTATAAAAGTCCTGGAGCTTAAGCAATACCTCTGTTGTAAGAAGTGAGTCGTTTTCGGCGGCCATGGACATGGCATATATATTGTCAAAAAACTCGTCAGCTACCTCTTCATCAAGCTCAACCTCATTATTTACGAAGGGATATATAAGCTCACTCAGTTTACTTTCGTTATATACATATGCTGAACGAAGGAAATCCGATTTTTCAGCCAGTTTTTCAACCCAGCTGCTCCTGTCCGAAGCTTTAACCAGACCCTCTTCAATCTCCCTTACCGTTTCGAGATTCTGTCTGTAGGTATTATAGAACTCGGTTATCAGACCATTTTCTATAACTGACATCGGTTTCCTCCTTTCCTGCAAAATTCTCCAAATACAACATTCAAATTTTATCATACCATATTTCAGACTATCATACAAGTATTGTTTTTGTTTAGTTTATAAAAATTTTGTTTTTATATTACTTGCAAAATAATACGGTCTATATTATAATAAAATAGATGTTGAGCATCGTTTGTTACCGAATATAGAAATGAAAGGATCCGTTTTACGGTATTGGTGGCTTACATGAGATTGATAACACGTTCGGATTTTGATGGTTTGGCATGCGGCGCCCTTTTAAAAGAGGCCGGCATTATCGACTGTTGGAAGTTTGCACATCCGAAGGATTTACAGGATGGTCTGGTAGAAGTTAATGATAATGACTGCCTGGCTAACGTTCCTTTTGTTCCGGGATGTGGACTCTGGTTCGACCATCACTCCAGCGAATTTGAAAGAAATGAACTTCAGGGCAAGTATAAGGGTGAGAGCAGAATTGCTCCTTCCTGTGCCCGTATTATATATGATTACTATGGCGGAGCTGAGCGCTTCCCTCAGTTTGAAGAGATGATGATAGCAGTTGATAAGGTTGACTCAGGTAATCTTACCCGTGAAGAGATCATGAATCCCACCGGTTGGATTCTTATCGGTTTCCTTATGGATCCCCGTACAGGACTTGGCCGTTGGAGACAGTTCACTATCTCAAACTATCAGTTGATGGAAATGCTTATAGATGCCTGCCGTACCATGAGTACCGCAGATATTCTTAATCTTCCCGATGTTCAGGAACGTATTGATGTTTATAATGAACAGACAGAGAATTTTAAGTCCATGGTTATAAAGTATACGTCTACCAATGGAAATGTAATCATTACAGATCTCCGCGGAGTTGATCCCATCTATACAGGAAACCGTTTCATGATCTACAGTCTCTATCCCGATCAGAACATCTCCGC